>JAZQOG010000067.1:0-12900 GCA_045627765.1 Paludibacteraceae bacterium
ATCGACCTCGGGTCCGGACCAGGAGATGTGAGATGCGTTCTGTGTCATTTCCAGACCGGAAGTGGGTACACCGCCGGCATTGACGGCCTTGCCCGGAGCGAAGATTATCCCCTCCTTCCGGAAAGTATGTATCGCCTCGGGACGGCAACCCATGTTGGAGACCTCACAGCAGCACCAGGTGCCGTTGGAGATAAGCATTTTCGCATCATCCTCATCCAACTCGTTCTGGAATGCGCACGGAAGAGCGATGTCGCACTTGACGCTCCAGGCCTTCGCTCCCGGTGTGAAGATCGCCTTTCCAGGGAATTTGTCCGCCATCATGCTCACCTGGTCGCGGTTTGATGCGCGCATCACGAGCATGTAGTCTATCATCTCGCCGGTGATTCCGTCCGGGATCTCGCAGACACCGTCAGGACCGCTGATCGCGACGACCTTGGCTCCAAGTTCAGTGGCCTTCTTGGCGGCTCCCCAGGCAACATTTCCGAATCCGGAGATTGCGATGCGGCAGCCCTTGATGTCACGGCCGGCCGTCGCCAGAACCTGATTCGTAAAATAGAGCGCCCCGAATCCGGTAGCCTCCGGACGGAGAATAGAACCACCCCACGTCATACCTTTACCGGTCAACACACCCGTGTGGTATTGTTGAGAGAGTTTGGAATACATTCCGTTGAGGAAACCAATCTCACGACCACCTACACCAACATCACCGGCAGGGATATCCTTATCGGGACCGATGCAGCGCCAGAGTTCGAGCATGAACGCTTGGCAGAAACGCATAATCTCAGCATCGGATTTGCCAACGGGATCGAAGTCCGAGCCACCTTTACCACCACCCATCGGGAGGGTTGTTAAAGCGTTCTTGAAAGTTTGTTCAAAACCCAAGAACTTAAGCATAGACGGGGTAACGGCTTTGTGGAAACGTAAACCACCTTTGTAGGGGCCAATGGCGGAGTTGAATTGTACGCGATAACCAAGGTTCGTTTGAACTTTACCGGCATCGTCAATCCAAGTTACGCGGAACGTGTAGATACGCTCCGGCTCTACCATACGCTCGATGATCTGAGCTTTCTCGAACTCAGGATGTTGGTTGTACACTTCCTCAATCGAATTGAGAACTTCTTCAACGGCTTGCAGGTACTCTGCTTCGCCCGGGTGCTTTGCAGCTAAATGCTGCATAATTTCAGCAGTTTTCATGATAAAAAATGAATTAAACTAACGTATTTTGTTAATTAAAATTTGTGTTTTCGCTAACAGGGTGCAAAATTACTACTTTTTTTTCAAATAAACAAAAAATATCGTTCCTTTTTTTGATGTTTGAAAACATATTTTCCCGTCACACCCCTCAATAATATTCTTTGAAATGGCTAGTCCGAGTCCGGAACCGGCTGATTTGGTGGTGAAGTTGGGCGTAAAAATCTTGTCTTGTATCTCCTCCGCTATTCCGGGTCCGTTATCGGAGATACTGATTTCTATATTTTTTTCATTCTCGGTTAGGCGTACAATAATATCGCCGTTTTCGTTGTTCTCCAACGCCTGCAAGGCGTTCTTGATGATATTGACAAAGACTTGCGAGATCTGTTCGTTATCGGCAAGGGCATTGACTCTCTCGTCAGGACCGATATATCGCACAGGAATCGGCTCGTTGGCAAACATCTCAATCACGCTTGCTAACTTAGAGGCGACATCCACCACCGAGGTCTGCACTTCGGGCATCTTGGCAAACGTAGAGAACGACTGCGCTATATGGCTGAGATTATCTATCTGCTTAATGAGCATCGAAGTCGATTTCTCGAAATACTCGTCAAAGCGTTCCGTTCCTTTGGCTCGTTGCAGTTGCTGAATAGTCAACTTCATTGGGGTCAAGGGGTTATTGATCTCGTGTGCTACTTGTCTTGCCATCGTTCGCCAAGCGCCTTCTCGTTCGGAACGAGCGAGACGGCGGGTGGATAAGTCTAACTCATCTACAAGTTCGTTATATCGCTTGACCAATTCGCCCACCTCGTCGTTTTTGTCATATTGAATGTGGTTATCTTCCCTACCCAACTGGTAATGGCGCATCTTATCCGCTATCTCGTCAAACGAGGAGGTCAGCGAACGAGCAATCCACAACGACACCATAAGTGCTAAGATAAGCACAATCAGATAGGCGGGTAAGATGCGAGCCAAATAGTTATCAACCTGCGCAATTATCTCATTCTGAGAGATAAACGAAGGTACGGAGATATACCCAATCTGCATATAACTGCCGTTATAGAAAGGCGTATAACCCACTAAGTATTTCACATCACCCACCTGCTCTTGGTCGGTGACGATACCCTCCGAAGAGAAGAACGGTTCGGGCGGTACGTGCCTACTCATGATACCTTGGTCAAAGAGGATGGGTGTAGAAGTGCCGAGTAACATTCCGTTCATGCCATATACGTTGATGTCCGTCTCGTACGAGATACTCAAGTCGCGTAGGTCGATATTCAGTCCTTGGCTATTGAGTTCGGTCAGTTGCATGTCCCAAAAATACAGGTTCTGCAAAGCCGACTGCACGTACCGACATTTATTTTCGATGTCCATCCGCTGGCGATAGGCGCTATTGCGTTGGACATAGATGATGGTCATCGCAAAGATGTAAGCGAAACTGACGAAGAGGAGCGCGACCATCGTATATTGGAACTTCGTACTAAGCGGAAGGTTCTTAAAACCGTGAGCACGAACCAATCCCAATATTCCTATGAGAATCAAGAGGATGAACAGCCCCAAGGTCAAGATAAAATACATCCTTGTGCGAGCGTGCGAGAGTTTATGACTCGAATCGTCGCCAATGCCTTTTTCCGCGAGAAAAGCCTCTAATGCGGCATCATCTTGTTCCTTTAAAGACACACGCTCCATGGAGCACAAGAACAGTCCTTGGCTTGTAAAGAGGTTATACTTCCCTGGTTGCGAACTAAACTCCCAATCCTCCTCTCCTTTGAAAGGAGGAATAAAAACGTTGTGGAAGTGTCTATTCACACTCGGGTAGTTATATTTGATAGGAATAATCGTCAGAATATGGAACGAGCCGGCGCGTGTCCACTTGCCGAGCGTGTGGGCATTGGTAAACGCCACGTAACACCAATCGCTATCGTTAGTTACCTTCAGCGACTCCGCGGCGAAATGGTGATCCGACCAATAGACCAGTTGATAGTGGTCGAAGATAAAGAACTGAACGCCATCGCTCTGTCGCGCAACGTGTCGCAAGGAGTCTATCTCCCCCAACCCGAGAGCGGAGATGATGAGTTCCGTTCGGGTGTCCGCGTATGCCATGCGCGAAAGCATGGTCGATTGGATACGACTTACTTCGTGAGAGGAACTACAACTCACTAAAATCAACGAAAAAAGGACTATTTTGATTATTTTTTTCATTTTCGCTTGCAAAGTTACAAAAATTTTCTTATCTTTGCAAACGATTTTGAATATTTTAAGCAAAAATGGCAAGTTTATCCGTATTATCTGCACTTTTTACTGCTTTAGTGCTTGGTTTTTTGATGATTTTGGATCCGTGTACGCTTTTCACCTCGATTGCGGCAATTGGTTATATCGACCGTGAGATGCAGAACCGCAAACGCGTTTTGATTACCGGTGGGATGTTCGTGTTAGGCAAACTCGTTACCTACGCCCTTCTCAGTATTCCTTTTATTATGGGCGCGCACACGGAGGGTATTCATCATTTTTTGGAACATTGGGGTGAGCCTTTGCTTGCTGCGTTTATGATTATCTGCGGTATCTTGCTGCTTTTCAGCGGTCATCACCATCACGACCATGACCACGGCGTGAGTAAGTGGTTGCAGACGGTTGATGAAAAAAGCAGTTGGTTATGGGCATTTATGCTCGGTATTTTCTTTGCCATCGCTTTTTGTCCTCACCGTTTGATGTATTTCTTTACGATGATTGAGATGGCGGTCAACCTCGATAATGTTTGGATGTGGGTGATGCCGATTATCTTTGGGCTGGGTACGGGATTACCGATTCTGATTATTGCTTGGATTATCTGCTATAGTGCTGTCTCTACAGAGACGCTGACGGCTAAGATGAAACATTTTGAGAGATGGTTTCGCTATGCTTGTGCGGTTCTCTTCCTCAGCTTCGGCATCTATCTGATTATTGAAAATGTAACTGAAACACACCATACACATCTCTCACAGATTCCACAGATTACACAGATTGATTGATAATTTATTATTTTTTATTTCTTTTTTTCGTTAGTTGTGAGTAAACTCCCACTACCAAAAAAGAAGAACTAAAAAAAGGAATGTTCCTAACGTCACATCCCGTGCCTAACGGCACTAATAATAAATTATAATAGGGATATATTACACAGATGGAAAAGGGAGCAAGCTCTCCTATCCAATAACAAAACTAAAAAGTAAAAGGAAGGCTCACTTACAGTTCACCTTCCACACCGCATAAAAGCGGTGTAATAATAAATTATTTGGGAGAAATTGCACAGAATCCGCGAGGGGAGAGACGGAGAGGCGGAGAGGCAGAGAGGATTTTAAGTAGAGATTTTGGAATAGATTTTTATAGATTTCTGAGCGAAGCGAAATGAAAAAGAAGGTGCTAAAATGATTTTATCTAAATACCTTACGATAGATTTTAATAGCGTAGCGACAAATATTTACTAGCGAGATTACGCGACGCGAAAAAAATCTTACATAAAGATTAGAAAAATCGGTTGAGCAATTTTTGGGAAAGCTCCTACGGAGCAAAAATCTAACTAAAAATCGAAGGGGAGCGCCCCGCGGCAAGGGCTGACGGAACAGCCCGACGAGCGGAGAGGCAGAAAGGCAGAAAGGCGGAAAGATTCTGTGAAATCTGTGAGAGATAAAAAACAAGGGAAACGGAAGATATACAAAAACAAAGCATGTTTAAGTTCAAACAATTCGATATTGCTGATGAAGATTGTGCCATGAAAGTCGGCACCGATGCCGTCCTATTGGGAGCTTGGGCGGGAACTCTAAACTCTATACTCTCCGCTACTCTACACTCTAAACTCTCCACTCTCAACTTTCTAGACATCGGCACCGGCTGTGGGATTATTGCTTTGATGTTAGCGCAGCGTTTTGCCAACGCGCACATTGTGGGGATAGACATTGACGAAGCAGCGGCTCAACAAGCGGCAGCGAACTTCGCTGCCAGTCCTTGGTCAGACCGCCTCGTTGCCCAATGTGTCTCGTTACAAGACTACGCAATCCATCATTCCATCATTCAGCGCAGCGGTTCAATCCATCATTCTACACCCTACTCCTCTACTCCCCCACCCCCCTACTCCCCCCTTACGAGCAACCCACCCTATTTCCGTTCGTCGCTTAAGTGTCCCGACCTTGGACGCAAGCAGGCACGGCACACGGATACGCTCAGTTATGACGAGCTCGTGCGTTGCAGTGCAACATTACTCGCTCCCGATGGGGTGTTAGCTCTTATCTTACCGCAGGAGGCACAAGAAGATATCTTGACCATAGCGGCAAGTAATGGTCTTCATCCGTGGCGATTGACACACGTATTCTCCTCGCCTAAGAAACCGGCGAAACGAGTGCTCATTGCTTTTACGAAAGAGGTGCTGCCTTTAGAAGAAGACGAACTCATCCTTCGTCATGATCATCCATTATTTAAGGACTTTTATTTATGAATTGGTTAGTTATTTTACTCATAGACGTTTTTTACGTCACCTCAACGAATGTTATCTCGGATAGCACGTTTAATGCGTCATTGACGCAAGAGCAACAACAAACCTTACAGCAAGAGAATCGATATGTTACGCGTGTCTTAGGGGATAGTTTTGAGGTTTATGCTCCTTACTATCATCAGTTTACGTTGGATGCTGTCTTAGCCGAACCCAAACTATTTGATTCCGCCTATACGGTGGCGAAGAAGGATATCCTGCGGCAGTTTGATGAATATATCGCCACCCTACCCGATGACCGTCCGTTCTTTTTGATGGGTTTCAGTCAAGGGGCGATGTTGGCAAGAGAGGTGTTGAAAGCGATGCCTCGTAAGGTGTATCAACGCTGTTTAGGAGCCTACATGATGGGGTATAGGCTGGATAGAAAAGACATAATGCATCCGCGTTTGCGTCCGGCGAGGTCGGCGACAAAGGGAATGGTAGTGTCGTATAACTCGGTGACCGACCCAAATAAAGCTTGGCCCTTCATTAGTAAAGGGGCTGTGACGTGCATCAATCCTGTCAATTGGACGACGGATGCCACGCCGGCGATGCTGGTGTATAAGAAAGATACGATGACGGTGACGGTGGATAAAAAGTCGCATTTGTTGGTAGTAACAGCGGAGGAGGATAAATACTATAACCCCGCCTTTGCCCCATGGTATAAGCCGGGGGCATTGCATACGCAGGATCTGCTGTTTTATCTGCCGTACTTACGGGAAAATATGAAAGCCCGATGGGCTAAGAATGAAAAATGACGAACTAAGATTTTGGGTAAAGATTATAGAAAGGATTTTTGAATGATTTCTCGCCCGACGGGCGAATAAAAAAGAAAAAAGTCGTCAACCGATTTTCGAACGGATTTTTAGTAAAGATTTTTGCGTAGGGTAATGCGAGTTCAGATTATCAAAAAAATCCAACTAAAAATTGTACTAAAAATCTTTTTGACGATATTTTTGGGGGGATTTCGCTAACGCTCAGAAATCTAACTAAAAATCGGACAAAAAATCTAACTGAGATAAAAGAAACAAAATAATTAGAAATATGAAAACAAATTTTGCTTTAGTCACCGGTGCCAGTAGTGGTATGGGATATTACTATGCCCTCGAATTAGCGCAACGCGGTTATAACTTGGTTATGGTTAGTAACGAGGAAGCTATTCACTCCAAAGCGCAAGAGATACGCGCCCTCTACCCTACGCAAGAGGTCTTGTCGGAAATGATGAACTTAGGCACACCCACGGCAGCCAAAGAGTTATACGACTACTGTCAGCAACAGCAGATAGAGGTGGATGTGCTTATCAATAACGCAGGAGTATATCACGACCGCGACTTCTTAGCGGACTCGGAAGGGTTTAACCAACTCATCCTCCACCTTCACGTAGTGACGCCTGCGATGTTGACCTATTATTTTGGTCAAGACATGGTCAATCGGCATAAAGGGTATATCCTTAACATGAGTTCTATCACGGATAGGATTGCTGTTCAGCGGTTAGGCAGTTACGGCAGTACGAAAGCGTTCCTGAGCGGGTTTAGCCGTTCGCTCCACATCGAGTTAAAGGACAAGGGAGTGAACGTGACAACGGTTCGTCCGGGGGCAGTAGATACAGGACTTTACTCCATCAACGCTACAGCCACGAAGATCGGCAAGGCATTTGGGTATATCGTCACGCCGGAGTGGTTGGTTCATCGAGCATTGAATGGGCTGTTCCGTGGGAGACAAAAAGTTAGCGTCCCATGTGTATGGAACGCTATCCTTTTGTTCTTCGTAGCCTTGATTCCTACGTGGATGCTACGCATCGTCCGTAGGACGGGACTATTCTAGCGGGTTTAACCGGTTTAGCGGGTTTAGCGGGTTTAACAAGTTTAGCCGGTTTAGAAGGCTACACCTAATACGTTGTATTGTTTACCGTCTTTGATGATCATCAACTGACCATTGATGAAGCACTTGTCTGCAACTTTGTTGGCTTTGGTAGAGATGAGACCGGTTGCGGCATATTCGATGTCAATAGCCGTGAAGTCGAATTGACCGGCTTTGTTTGCGCCATCAGAGCCGTGGGTAGCTTTATCCCCAACGGTGAAGACTACTTCGCTTGCTTCACCCGTCCAAGTAACGAGTGCGTTATCCATGTCGTAGGAGACGATTTCACCTGTCGAAACAGCGATGTCTGCTTGGCGAGCCAATCCCTTATCGGAGATGCAGAAGATAATCTTCGTCATCGGACCATCCTTGGTATTCTTGGTCAGCGTGAAGGTGTTCTTAGCATAGAGACGGAGGTCTTCGCTGGTGTCATTGTAAGAAGGAGCAGAAGCACCACCATTTTGGCTGGAAGCTACCGTGTATGCGCCATCTAATGTGGTGAAACTTACGTCCGCATAGTCTGCGAGTACAATCGTGTGGTCACCAGAAGGTTGTGCACCGGCAATCTCCATAGTCACATTGTATTGCTTAATGTCGCGACCGATAATAACGGCCTCAATGAGCACGTCACTGCCCTTTACGGTTAAGGTGATATCAGCGGAATAGAACTCCACCAATTGTCCACTAGCTAATGTAATGCCGGAGTAATACGTCTCAACATCATCTATTGTGAAGGTACCGGATGCTAGTTTATCCATATAGATATCCAATGAGATTTCGTCGCCATCTGCGGTTACGCCCATTGCATAGTAATCGCCGTATTCTGCACTATATTCGCCATCAGCCTCAATGGTAACTAAATCTATAATCTCAGTGGGAGTAGGAGTGAAGTCTTTCATCGTGATAATCCACTTCATACCATCTACATCCAGCACCTCAGCGCGGTAAACAACGGTATCACCTACGGCAGAAACGGTAATTGTCATACTGTTTTCTACTAATTGAACGGTTGTCTCGCCGATATATACACCGGTGTATTCCCAATCCATATCACCGTCGGTGAATGAACCAAACATATTGTCGGTATTTACGCAGAGAGATGCGTAGTATTCACCGGTTACGTCATAACCCAATACTTGGAACCAGCCTTCTTCTTCGGTCATATCATATACCTCCGGCAGCACAATGTCAACGTATGTTTCCTCACCTGTTGGTTGGGCATCGAAGTCGTTCATTGTAACAACATACACTTGACCATTAGTAGCCTTAATGGTTACTGTGAAGCGGAGGGTATCTTCAACTTGAGCGATGACTACAGAAGGAACAGACTCAATGTCCACATAATCATAAGCCGCCCAATCAATCATTTGGGTATATTCATACTCAATATCGTCGTTGGTGAACTCGCCAAGCAGATGGTCGGTATTGACTTGAATACCTAAACTATAGTCATCATTATTACCAGATACATAAATCCAACCGAAATCTGCGATAGAGTCCATAACCATCGGGTGATTGATAACGGAATAAATTGTGTCTTTTCCGGGCGTGGGAGGTGTGGGAGTTCCCCCATCTGTCAAGGTAATGTCTTCGTAGGTGTCGCCATTGTATGCATACACTTCCATATTATTGAGTGTCCATGTATAGGTCTTACCGTCTTCACCTACAAAACTTCCTACAAAATTATAGATGCCTTGCTCTACACAAGTAACGGTCAGACTGCCAACAGGTGTCGTTTCATCGGTATATATGCCGCTTTCTTCATCATCAGTTGCAAAATACCCCGAGTCGTAAGCTGTCCACGCACCTGCAATCTTGGTGCCGGAAGTCGTACTCTCATTGCAAACGAAATATACATACGGGGCTAAGATATAACCTTCTTCATCTAGTTCTTTGTAGAAATCAAATGACCAATAATCACCATAAGTTTCGTCTGCATAGAAAATAGCGTCAACATAGTTCAGACCGGTAATCGTTACATCTCCACTTGGTGTAGGAGGAGTGGGAGGAACTTCACCATCCGTATAAACAACGATTTTCTCAACGGCACGTTGTCCGGAAGCACCCATGCTAAATACAACTTCGTCAGCAGTACCCGTCCAAGTGTCGGTCTTAAAATCGCCCACAGCGGTGGATGTTCCGCCGGAAACTAAAGTTCCTACATTAGCGGTTAAATCGGCATAATCAGCACTAGCTTTGGTTTTACCAAAAGTCAATTCAATCTTAGTGATGTCTGAACCGGAGATGGTTATTGTGTTGTTAGCATAAACACGCAGATGTTTAGAAGTTGTATTCCATGCAGGATCCGATGAGCCACTACCTTTGGCAATGACTAAACTGATGCCGCTTTTAGATTGTTCCAAATCGCTTTCACCGGCAAAAGTAAATGTCACTCCTTCTGCCATTGGAGCTTTGCGCATAGCCGTACGGTCGATGTGGCGGAATTGTTTTGGAGCGTGCTTCACTGCCGTTTGATGAGTTACGGGTTGAGCAGTCTTCTGTTTTTGTACTAACTCCATACGAGAAGTTGACTTGGGAGCCTTCAGTTGTTTTAAGGCTACCGGAGCGGCATTAAGACCCAATACCATGGTTAATGCCATCAAGAAAGATAAAATCTTTTTCATTATAAAAACGTTAATTTGTTAATAATATAATTATATATAAGGATTACGCGCGTACGCGTGAGCCTTTTTTGTGAAAGAGGGCTCAACCAAGAGCCCTCTTCCTATAGGACTTATTGCAGATAAGTCTGACCGTTCATAATCACAACGCCGCGGTAGTTAGCATCTACCGGTAAGCCAAGGACATTGAAACGTTGACCTTCTATAGCCTTCACGTTATTGAGGCCGGAAACCGGTTCTTCGTATCCGCAATATACTTGGTCGTTACCCATGCCGTACATCTTCAAGTAGATGGTGTACTTACCATCGGCGGTAACCTCGTATACGTAATCCTCATTGATGGTGAGGTTCGGTGTAGAAGCCTCGTCAATGTTGTCCACCGTCCAAGCGACTTCGTTAGCAAAGTCGTAGAGTTGGAAGATGGCACCGGCAGTCAAGTTGGCTACAGTCACATACTCCTCGAACTCGACTTGTCCTTCGTTCTTCTGACCCTTGATGGTGCTTCCATCGCCGAGGATGATACCGAAGCCTTCCTCAGCAGGAGTAGAAGCTTCTTGATAGGATAAGGTTACTGTTCCGTCTGCGTTTTCGGTAAGCGTAAAGGTTACTTCTACATTGCCATTTACACCCACTTTCTCCGCATTACCTTCTGCCAAGATTACTTCTACTTTTGCATCAGGAAGTATATAACTATCTGGCAAATACCAATGCTCGTTATCACCGGTCTTTACAAAGACATATGAGGTTTCGGTAAAGGTCGTCGTCAAAGAGCCATCCACAAATTTATACTCTTCGTGGAAATTCTCATAATCTTCATCGCAACCGGAACTAACACCATTGATATAACCTACTAAATAATAGGTACTTGTGCCTGGCGTGGGGGTGTCACCCCAAGTGTAAGCCAAAGTTACGGTACCATCTGCATTCTCGGTCAGAGTGAAGGTGATTTCTACATTTGCGGGAAGACCTATCTTATCTGTAGCACCTACAGAAAGAACCGTTGAACCAGGTTCGGTAGCATCTACATAGGCTGTACCATAGATACTCTTATTTTGGTTCTTAACCTGAACATAGGATTTCTCTGTGAACGTAATTACCACAGGACCTGCGGTCAAGTTATAGTCACCCATATTGTCAATATCAGCTTCGCAACCGTAATCAGCCCCATTGATATAACCTATCAAGTAGTACTCAGTTGGTTCGGGAGTGTCACCATAAACGCTCCATTCGCCATCGCAACCCGGGTCGCCCCAACTTTCGGATGAAGTGGTGATAGTAAACAGGTTCTTGTCATCCGTCGGGATTTGCAAATCCTTCGTCTTTGCACCCCAATCAGCGATTGCACCACTGGCATTGACGCGAGTGAAGATAACGTTTTGCACTTTGTCCGTGTCTAATTCGATAGACCACAGATCCGTTTCGCCCTCTACAGGGGTCATACGAACGCCGGGCCAATCGGTGCCAGGACCGGGTGTTCCCCAAGAGTGGCAACCAACGGCGGCACCATCGACTTTCCACCAATCTTGCGCCATCTTGCAATAGATGGTCTTTGCACTTACGAGCGTTGCACCAAATACAAACGCCATCAACAATGAAAAGATTTTTTTCATAATTTTTTGTTTTTAATGTTAATAATATTAAATATATAAGGATTGCGCGCGTACGCGTGAGCCTTTTTTGTGAAAGAGGGCTCAACCAAGAGCCCTCTTCCTATAGGACTTATTGCAGATAAGTCTGACCGTTCATGATTACGATACCGCGGTAGTTAGCATCTACCGGTAAGCCAAGGATATTGAAACGTTGACCTTGTGCAGCCTTCACCTTATTGAAGTTGGTGCCGGTACCTTGGAAGCCAACATACAATCCAGATTCCATACCCTCTTTCGGGATCTTAATGTAGAACTGATACGAACCTGTTTGCTTAATGTAGTAAGCATTGTCGTGGATGTCGAAGTCCGTAAAGCCACTGCCTTCCGGAGTAACCGTCCAAGCTGCTTTGTTCACATTGTCGTAGAGTTGAACGAAGTCACCAATAGCGAGTGTGGTGCTAACTGCATACTCGGTATAGGTATCCTTATCGGATGCCTCACCGGGCAGATAATCCGTTCCGTTAACGAGCAGACCAAAGTCCGGAGTAGCAGGAGTAGGATTCTTGAAGTCACCGGTCACGACGACATAACCTTGTGCAAAGGTTACGGTAACATCATTAGGCGTATAAACGGTGAAGCAGATATTACCATCCACATCCGTATATAAGCCTTCTACTGCTACGGTCGGGCTGAGGTTGTCATAACCCCAAGCGTGTTCCCAAGTTCCGTCGGTCACTTTGAGTTGATACTCACCGGCAGCTAACATCGGGAAGGTATGAGTATCATCAACCATCTCAATGGCGTCTGCCTGCCAAGCTTTCTCTTCGCCTACCAAAGCAGCGTTACCGGTTACGTAGTATTTAACCTCTACAGGCTTCGGTGCTTCGCAGGTAACAGCAAACAAGTTCGTCTCAGGAACCCAAGACTCAAAGTACATCGTATCGCACAATTCATAGTTAGCTGTCTGATTCCATACGTTCTTGCCTTCACCATCCCAGATAATCTCAGTAGCATCGCTAGCACAACGTACTAATACAACGCTATCTACTGTCTCTAAAATATTGGCGGTATAAAGAGCTTCTTCACCCTTTTGGGTCATCTTTACGGTCTCATTGGAACCGTCTTTGCCCCAAGTGATGGC
>JAZQOG010000068.1:0-10413 GCA_045627765.1 Paludibacteraceae bacterium
GAGGGGTATGCCACCCTGTATGGTAACGGCAAGACCGCCGAGACAAAGGATTTAACCAACTCCTTAGATAGTATATACACAGGCGCAGGAGAGATTTATAACGACACCTATTCTGTTATTTACCATGCACCCGCTACCGTCAGTGTGGTACAAACCAAGTACGGTGTGCCGCTTAAGTATATGGGCGAAAAGTCGCTGAAACGCTTGTCTTTGACGGGCGAGACGGCTACCGTAGATGTTTGCACCGAAACGGAAACGGGTTGTACCTATGCCTTCGGATATCCGGTCTTCATAGCAAACTATAAATACGGTTTCGGTATCTCGGCTCATGAGGTGTATTACTACAACAACGTAACAACCAACGCACGCGATATCGTGCCCTTAGGTAACTACCCCGTAACCATCTACAACGGCTTTGAAGACGGCAATAAGATTGTATATAAGCAGTTGAATGAAAACGGTTATACAGACGCACTCCTCACCGTCAACAACACCACGTGGAACACCACCGGTGAAGATGCACTGAAGACCATCAATATATCCGTTAAAATCAACGGACAGGACGTACAAGCCAAACCTATCCGAGGATATATCTTAGGTATGCGTCAAATGGGACAGAAGGTCATGCAGAAAATAGGTTCTGAGATCTTCTTGGATGACGTCTTGCGCGACCCTCCCGGAAGCAATAGTTTCGCAACCTTAAGTCAAGGATCTTCTTATACAAGTACTTTCCAACAAACCGTTTCCGTGGATGCCGGTTTGAGTATGAACGCTACAGTCGATAAGAAAAAGAATCTATTGGCGGGTTCCGTATTAATAGCACCAGCTACCGGTACGGGTACTTTTGCGGGCGATTTTTCAGAAAATATGAGTGGTAAGAGAATCCCCATCGCCTCTTTTGTAGAATCTCCGAGCTGGGCTTGGACATATACCTATTCCTATAGCACCCAGGATAATATCTCTACATCCAGCGAAGCGAGTGCAGCCGGTGTAGGTGCCAATGCCAACGTGTTTATCGGGCGTACGACAAACGTTTATGCCGCCGAAACGGAAAGCTTTACCGTAGCCGATTCCGCTTCGTTACGCCTGCTCCAACCCGCTATCGAAGCAGGCGAGATTAAGGTGGTAGCGCAAAACGATGGCATCGCCTTGGTCATCACATCTGATTTGGAAGTTAGAGACAGTAATTATGTCCACTTTACGTACACGCAAAGGCATATTATGTACCATATTATTCCGGACTTGATGGCACAAATGGAAAGTTTGCTCTATGAGGGTACTGAAGCTGAATTGCAAGCCCTTGCCAATCAAACAGGCAAACCGGTTTACCAATTAGTGGAGCAGGAGCCCTATTATAAACAAATCAAACCTATCAATTATGATCTTGTGACGGACGAGGTGGAAAACTATTCTTCCACGATTAAACAATGGATAAAGATATTGGCAAGGAACGAAGAAGTGGAATGGTGCGGAACCTATTATATGAATAAGGTGGGGTCTTATTCCGTTTCCAATCGTACCAGCATCTCCCATAGTGAATCTGCCTCGGCAACGCATAACTATTCTTCGACTCATGCAGAAAGATTGGACATTTCGGGGGGGCTATCTGCTATTTCGGAAATAATTGGAAAAATGATCACGGGAGGTCCGTCGGACAAAGTGAATAAGTTATTTCTTTATCAGTTGGATAAACATAAAAACTATACTGAAGAAAAGTCGGACTCCGTTTCATATAAGGTATCCACACCGAGCAAGGAATGGACTATAGGTCTTAATATTATTGCAGATGTTGCGGATAGGGGAACTATAGACAATGAAACGGAAGCACAATCGCGCACGGTAAGTTTTACCTTAGCGCAAGGCTCGGACGGGTATCTGGATGTAGATGTATATAGCTTCGCAGGAGAAGTTGACTACAATAACGAAGTAGAAGGTTGGCGTAATAAAACCGATATTTCGAGAACAGATACAAAATACCTGTCTTCCGACTTTGTCTATGTGCTCCGCGGTGGTGCTACTCGCTGCCCGTGGGAAGGACCTACCGTGACGGAGTTCTTCCACCCCGGGCTGGAGTTGGACCATGGAACGGTAAAGATAGAAACACCCCATATCGAACTTAAACAACGCGAGATAAGCGGTGTGCCTGCCGATGGCGCTGCCGTATTCGACCTCACGATGTGGATTGAGACAGAGAGCAATCCAAACATCATCTATACTCCGCACGATTGGGAATTAGTAATCACAGACGGCACGAACCCGTATGGTGCGCGTATCACTATAGACGGCAAAACGCTTGCAGGCGATGGCGGACATGAGATATGGTTCGATCCGGGCGAGGTACTCCATAAGACCATTGAGGTGCGCCGAGGAGGGAAAGCCATGGACTACGACAGCATAGAGATTGTGCTGCGCTCCGAATGCGAACCGGCAACGAACTATAGCACTACCAACTTCTCCGTTCACTACGTACCCGTATCCAGTCCGGTGAATATCGTCATCCCGCACGATAAATGGGTGATGAACACCAACTCGCCTTCGGATAAGTCGGGTTACTACCTGCCGGTTACGATTGACGGTTACGACCCCAACTACGAGAACTTCGACCACATCGAGTTCCAATATAAACTCAGTACGCAGTCCGAGGACGAGTGGGTTAACCAGTGCTCGTACTACATGGATAGTGCCCTTTATCTCAAAGCCAATGGTAACAAAGCCTATGTATCACCACACATCGGAAAGATAGAGAATATCCACTTCTACGGCGAACGCGACCCGATGGAGCAGGAGTACGACCTGCGTGCCGTTTCTTATTGCCGCTACGGAACAGACTTTATCTACCGCTCATCCAACATAGTAAGCGGAATGAAGGATACCCGTCGTCCGGAACTGTTTGGCTCTGTCGGACCTGTCACCGGTATTCTGCATGCCGGCGATTATGTAGAAGTGCCCTTCTCCGAGCCAATAGCCTACAACTACCTTGACGAGGACAATAACTTTCAAGTCATCGGTATCAAGAACAAGACCGACTACCTGAGCCGTCCTACACTCTACTTCAATGGTAAGGCTTCCGCCACTACCGCCGTAGAGCGCAGCCTGACGGAGAATGGTTTCAGTATCAATCTCGTGGTTAATCCGGAGAAGAATGGCGAGATGACCTATATCACCCATACGGCCGGTAATAACACCTTTGAGTTTGGACAAAAGAGTAATCAACAACTCTACGCTAAAGTTAACGGCAATACTGTTTATTCCAACCCGCTTGATAACGCAATCAACACCTTCACGCAGGTGACGATTACATACGCAGAGGCGGACGGCGAAGCAACTGTTCACTTCTATGCGGGCAATAAGGACTTGGGTGCCGGTATCGTAGGTATATATAATGAGAATGGTACATTCACCTTAGGTTCCGGCACAACAGCCTTCCAAGGACGCATGGCGAACGTCAGCGTATGGAACAAGACACTGACCCAAGGCGATGTGGCCGACCTGCAACTCAACGGACTGGCAGGAGGCGAAAACGGACTGATTGCATACTGGCCGTTGGACGAAGGTCGCGGCAAGATAGCCAAAGACCAAGCCCACGGTGCAGACCTGACCCTGAACGGCTGCTCGTGGACTAAACCGCAAGGATTGTCTCTCCAATTCAAGGGAGACCAACAGGGCGTACAACTCAAAGATGCCTATTTTAACAAAGGTGCTAACTCTAACTTCACCTTCTCGATGTGGTTCCAAGCCGAACCGGCTACCACTCGTGCGTTATTGTTCGGTAGCGGATTGGACGAGTTCAACTCTGATGAGGAAGGAAAAGTATTTATCGGTTTGGACAACGGGCAGATAGTTGCTCGTCAAGCCGGTCGTCAACTGACGGCTACCGGCAACTATGCCGATGGCGAATGGCACAACCTTACCATCGTTGTCAGCCGCAGTGAGAACTACACCGCGCTCTATGTCGATGGCGAAGTAGCCGACAGAAGTAACGGCTCGTTCTTTACCTCTTGGGCTATCTCCGGAAACCAAGTCTATATAGGTCGGGGATTGAAAGGTTATATTGATGACCTATCTATGTGGGAACTGGCGATGCCGGAATCCTATCTCAAAGCATTCTATACCTATGCTCCGACCGGCGTGGAGATGGGGCTCACCTGCTATCTGCCGTTCTACCGCCGTGTACTGAACGACTATAGCGTTTACGAGACTCATTATAGTCCGTACAACGCCAAGAAGACATTGGACGCCAACGGCAATTGGGTGAATAAGGATGATGCCGTCGTTCTTACCAATGCCGAGAGTATGGCGGTTCAAAACAGCGCTCCTATCTGCAAGGATAATGAGTACGAGAAGATGAAATTCAGCTGGACTTCGCGCGACAACGACCTTGTCATCAACCTCGATATGCCGGATTGGGAAATCAATCACCGCACCGTCTTCTTCTCGCTGCGCGATGTAGAAGACCTGCGCGGAAATAGGTTGCTCAATCCTATTGCTTGGTGTACATACGTTGACCGCAATGTACTCAACTGGTTGCTGAATAGTCGCCATATAAACAAACAGACGGGACGCGACACTACCTTCATCATGCCTGTCATCAATAAATCCGGCAAGCGGATGTACTTCACCCTCGAAGATATGCCGGCTTGGCTGCAAGCCAGCGAGACTGCCGGAATGATGCAACCCGAGGAGGAAAGGAATATAACCTTTACCATCCACAAAGACCTCGGGGTAGGTATCTACAATGCCATCATCAACCTCTCGGACCAGAACGGCTTGACCGACCAGCTATTGCTCTCCGTCACCGTCAACGGCAATAAACCCAACTGGGGTGTACCTACTAGTCTTGACCAAACGATGAACCTCGTTGGACAAGTCCGCCTGCCTAATGCCAACCATATAGGTGACTATATCGATACCGATGCTCGCGACATAGTAGGTGCCTTTATCGGCAACACCTGCGTAGGTACAGCCAATATCTCTGCCTCCAATACCGATATTGCTAACCTCTATATGAAGATTTACGGCAACGATAACTTCAAGACCAAACCGGTTACCATCCGTCTCTGGCAAGCGGCTACGGGCAAGACCTTTGTCCTTGATCCTTCCGAAGGGGCAATCACCTTCGTTGCCAACGAGACATACGGTACGGCTACGAAACCCATCGTATTGGCACCTATGGATAATGAGGTACAGAATATCTCCGTTTCTACCGGTTGGAACTGGCTCAGTTTCTATGTCAAACCGAGCGATATCAATACATCCTTTGTCACTACGGGTGGTTTTGCCAGCTACGAACAAGTCAAGACCGCTTTCGAGGGTGCCGGTGTAGCCAGCTATAATGGCTCCAAAGCCCTTTGGGAGGTATCTACCGGTTCTACAGGCTTCAATCCGATGTCATGCCTCAAGACGTATATGTTCAAGAGCAACACCAATAAAGTACTCGAAGTGGCAGGCAAACGCTTCACTGAAAGCGAACCGCGCACCGTTCATTTGGTTAGCGGATGGAACGACCTGCCTTACCTGCTTGAGTATAACGCTCCTATCAATATGGCTTTGGCAGACTACTATGACAAAGCTTCGGAGGGCGATATAGTCAACGGCTATCACGAGTTCGCAATGTTCGACGGCGCACAGTGGAGAGGCTCCTTGCAAGCTATGCGTACCGGCGAAGGATATATGCTCTATCGCACGGATACGAAAGATACCTCTCTGACTTATCATCCGGAGAACTTGACCCGTCGCGCTCCGAAGAAGGAATACAATTATCAATCCATCATTGAGCGTAGCGGTTCAATACATCATTCCACCAATATGCCAATTGTGGCACAAGTGGTAGTCGATTCCTTGACAACACCGGCCACCATCACCGCTTACGCTAATGGCGAGTTCGCCGGTGAGGCTATGCCTATCGTCATGAGCGACGGCACCACCCTCTGGTTCTTGTCCGCTCACGCAGAGAAGGGTAGTACCTTGACCTTCGTACTCAACGAGAAGGATGAGAACACCGTCTCTACCACCACGGTTAAATACGAGGCGTTTGCTCCTACCGGTAATATCCAACACCCGCTTATGCTACTCTTCAACGGCAACAAACCGATGAAGGTAATTGAGAACGGCATCCTCTATATCTACCGCGACGGAAAACGCTACTCGGCTATGGGTGTAGAGGAGTAGAGGAGTAGAGGAGTAGGGTTTTACTCGCCTAAAACTAAAGACTAAACACTAAAGACTAAAAACGAACTAAAAATTATGAATATGAAACACGTAAATAACCGCACATTATGCATCGTGCATTGTGCATCCATCATCGTGCTTTGCGCGGTGATGTTGGGTTGCAAAAAAGACCCCAAACCCACGATTGACCCGCTATTAGAACCCGGTTCGGCTTCCACTCCCGAGTGGAAGTACGAGCCCTCGCGTCAGACCTACGGCTCAATGACCGCTATTGTGTCTATCCCTGTCCTCTTTGCGGACTGTGTGTCCGCAGGGGACAAGATGGCTGTCTTCGGTCCGGACGGAAAAGTGCTGTCTTCGGCAACACCTTTGGAATCGTACAATAATAAGTATTTGCTCTATATCGAGCAGCCTGCACAAGGCTCGGCTTTGACGATGCAATGGTACTGCGATAAACTGCACCGCATCTACGAAGCGAAGTCTTTTCCGGACTTCGCCGTAGATGCCACTCTAGGGGTGCCCGATCCTATTGTTCCGAATTTTTGAGTGATTAGTTGCGCTCCAACCTGAATACAAATAATAAATAACCAATAACAAATGAAAAAAACTTTTCTGGCACTGATGGCTGTTGCCGCCATCGCGTTAACGGGGTGTAAAGACAAAAAAGAAGAACCCAATCCAACAACTGCCCCGGAGTGGTTTGAAACCGCTACACCTGTTAATCCCAACTATGTAGATGTAATCTATTTTGCCGGTACGGAATTAGACTACGAGTATGACAAAGATGGTAATGAACTGACTAACATTACCCTTACGGCTGCACAGAAAGCCAAGATAGGTCGCGAGTATCAAGAAGCATTTGAACTGCTATGTCCGGACTCCGTCAATTTCTTTGCGCCCTTTTACCATCAGGCAACCATGCACGCAGAGACAACCACGAGTACTATGCCTGCTGCCCTTGTAGTTGCTCGCAAGGATGTGTTGGAGATCTTCCGTTATTATATGGATCACCTCAACAACGGTCGTCCGTTTATTCTTGGTGGATTCAGTCAGGGAGCGATGATGGTTAATTTCATTATCAATAGCCTGTCGGACGAAGAATATTCACGCATGAAAGCCGCTTATATGATTGGATTTGGACTTCAGGATGCTATACATGGCAAGCATGTCATACCCGCTACCGGCGAATTTGATAAAGGCGTTACCATTTCCTTCAACTCGGTTGCAACCAACGATGATATATGGACAGGTACGTATGCCGGTACTCCGTATTGTATCAATCCCGTCAATTGGAAGACGGATAATACTCCGGCGGAGTTTGTGTATGATGGCATGAAACTGACCAATCATATTGATACCACTACATACGTTATTCATGTGGAAGGTTTTGATTTTGTCACCCATCCAAGTATCTTGCCGGGTTGCACACCGCATTGGACGGAGCATAACCTGCATGTGCATGAGGTAAAGATGTATGCTCCGTATCTACGGAAGAATATTAAAGATAGAGCGTATAGATAAATTAACGTTGACGTTGACTAACAAAAAGGGACAGCCGATTTAAGAAATATCTACTTTATAACGATGAGTGTAACGAATGACCATCACTAACCGATTAGCACAAAAAAAAGGATGCGTTTTGCATCCTTTTTGTGTCTCCCGAGGGACTCGAACCCTCGACCCATTGATTAAGAGTCAATTGCTCTACCAACTGAGCTAGGGGGACGTCGTCGCTTCTTTTTTTGGAAAGCGGGTGCAAAGGTACTGCTTTTTTTTGATATGTGCAAATTTTTTGAGCATTTTTTTCAAAAAAAGTGAAAATTATGCATTTATACTTGCAGATACTTGCATATATAAAATATTTTTACTACCTTTGCACCACGAAATGCAAGATGCACGATGCACAATGCACGATGCACAATGCAGAATGTTTAATCTTTAAATTCTTATTCAAATGAAAAAATTCATTACTTTTGTTCTCGCGGCATTAGCCTCCGTTGCTACTTTTGCTGGTACTTTATCGTGCGCTGAAGCCGTTGAGGTTGCTAAAGGCTTAGAGCCTAACACTCCGTCCGAAGATGAGTACATCGTTGAGGGTTATGTCGTTTCCGTAATCAAATCGTCTGCTACCGACTTGCGTTTCTGGATGGCTGATGATGCTACTGCTGAACTTGGCACTTTCGAAGCTTGGATGTGTACGGGTGATGTGGTTAATAAAGGCGACAAGGTGACTGTTACCGGTAATATCCAATGGTTTGTAAACCAAAACAATGAGGATGACCAAAAGGCAGAAATCTCTGGTGGTGTGGTAGTTGTCGTTGAACCGGCTCCTATTGATATGAACTATGTAGAGTTTAATTCTGGTGACTTTGAGGGCAAGGGCGTATCTGGTACCGGTGGTGAAGTTTCGGTTACCAAGAATGGCGTTACTGTATATACCAATGCCGGTTTTGGTTCTTCTTATAGCCTGCGCGTATATAAGAATAAGGAATTCAAAATTTCTGCTGACAGACGCATTGTTCAAATTGCCTTCACCTTTGATAATGCGCAAGGCGACTATTCCGGAGGTTTAGACCCCGAGGTTTGCGTTGAAGGTACTGAATGGGAAGTTGCTTCGATGGCAGCACAAGGTCGTTTCTCGAAGATTGCCGTTACCTTGGGTGAGGACGCTTGCAGCATCGTTCCTCCTGTAGTTGAGACGATTACCGTAGCTCAAGCCGTTGAAATTGGTAACGCTCTGGAAGACAATGCTAAGACGACCGAAACGTATGTTGTAGAGGCATTTGTAGTAAAAGCATACGAATTTGACGAGCAATACAAGAACCAATCGTTCTATATGAGTGATGATGCTACCGCAGAGCACGGCGACTTCTTTGCTAAATATACGACCGGTGATATCGTTACCGAAGGCGACAAAGTACAAGTCAAAGGTCAAATTGAGAAATATGTGAAGGATGATAAGACCACTATACAAATCTTTAAGGGTGTGGCTAAAGTTGTTCCAGTTGGTCTGAATAATGTTAAGGCTGCCAGCAAGGCTGTGAAGACCATCGAGAACGGTCAATTCGTTATCGAGGCTAATGGCGTTCGTTACAACGTATTAGGTACTGCTCTATAAGATAGGATCTAAGAAGCTGAGCGCTTCTCCTACTACATAATTGCTACCTCCGATGAAGATAATATCGTCGGGGGTAGTGTTTTTTATGGCTTCGGCTATTGCCGAAGCGACCGACTGCGTCTGAAAGACCGCTGACGCTGTATGACCGCTGCGCTGAAAGACCGCTTCGCTGAAAGATTCGGCTAATTCGGCTGCCGGAATGGCACGGGAGGTCTGCGCCTGCGTGAAGTAATAAGTCGCATTGAGCGGAAGCATGCGGAGCATGACGTCTACGTCTTTGTCATTCACAAAGCCCAGTATTAGGTGGAGAGGAGTAGAGGAGTAGGGGGGTAGGGTTTTTAACTGCTCGCAAACGTAGCGGAAGCCGTGGCTGTTGTGACCGGTGTCGAGGATGAAATGGCGGTCGCGAGCATAGAGGTGCTCCCAACGCCCACGCAAGCCCGTACGCGTACATACGTGCGCAAATCCTTCTTTTATCGCGTGCGTAGATACCCCTAACTGACGTAAAGCTACGTAAGCGGTCTGCATATTGTGCTCTTGATAAAGACCTTTTAACTCGCACTCGGTGATATCCCTTTCGCGACAGCGACGCAGATATCCGCACTGATCCGCAAACCAAATCTTACAATTCGTTGTTTCTAACCCGTCGCCGAAGATACCGCACTCCTTTGCCTTTGCTATAAAAACAGGATCGGTCTCGGGGTCACTCTCCCCAATGACACAAGGCACATTCGGTTTGATGATTCCCGCTTTCTCAAAGGCAATCTTAGCGAGCGTATCGCCGAGAAACTCCTCGTGGTCCAGTCCTATATTCGTTATCACACTCAATTGAGGTGTGATGATGTTCGTGGCATCTAATCGTCCTCCTAATCCCACCTCAATCACTGCCACATCTACCTGCTGTTGCCTAAAATAGTCAAACGCTAACGCCATCGTGGTCTCAAAGAAAGAGGGCTTGATTTCGTCCAAAAACTCTTTGTGTTTTTCGACGAAAGCGACCACGGATTCCGAAGGAATGGGAGTAGAGGAGTAGGGGGGTAGGGGAGTAGGGTTGGCGTCGCCTAGCAGACCGCTGCGCTGTAAGATACGGATGCGTTCGCTCAAATCGACGAGATGGGGGGAGGTGT
>JAZQOG010000069.1:0-11751 GCA_045627765.1 Paludibacteraceae bacterium
ATAGAAGACAAAATACTATTCCTTGTTCCAACAGGAGTTAAGAATATCTATCTAACAGACGGAAACGGACAACGCCAACTGATTTATAGTGGACGATTAGTACCAAATACCATTTACGATGGAGTAATTAAAGTACAATAAAATGATAAAACGTAAAATTTATTTTATTACCTTACTGCTTTTAACGGCTCATGTTGTAATGAGCCAGTCATTAAAAGTGTTGAAGCCGTTAGATGCAATTGAAAACTCTTCCGTATTGGCGCAGTACAAAAACCAATTCGGCAAATATGAAATGCCGGACAGGGATTTGACGTTCCCATTTGCATTGATTCGTATGCGTTTGGAAGGGACAGGAACAGAAGTTACCATAGCACAACAAATATTGTGCCTATATCTGGGGACTCAAATTGTTGTTGCAGATATGGACCGCAGCCAAACAAATGAAATTCTGTTTCTTGTACCAATAACGGCAAAAAACATCTATATAACGTGTGGAAATGGTTGCACCGAACAACTATTGGCAAGCGGAATCCGTTTGCGTCCCAATATGGTATATACATGCCAAGTTCATTATGAGCAGGAGAAAATTGCTGAGCATCTACCAAATGGTTCATTTGCGGAGCAAACAATAGAAAAACAGCAAACACTATTAGATGCATATAGTAAATATAATGTTTCATATCCCGAGTTTTGTTATAATTTCGAAAGATATAATAATAAAAACAATCCAGCAGTGGCATACTACCATAACAAATATAATGGGTGTCAGCTAGCAGGGGCTATCCTATTGCCTATCCCAGCAGCCGTGGCATTAGGAACAGGATTGGGTATAGGAGCGGAAAATAAGAGTATGGATCCTGAAATCAAAGCCGCTGTAATTATAGGATCAATATGTGGTGCAGCATTACCTTCTATTATTTGTTATTCTGTAGCTCCTGTATATAAGAAAAAAGCGTGGAAAGCATATCGAAAGCCATACGATGACATCGTCAAAAACAATAAATATGCGTCAGCAAGTTTGTCTTTGCAATTTTCTCCAGTAATTTCTTATGATATGGCAGGAATCGGTCTAAGACTGAATTTGTATTAGTAGTTACTTAGCCATCCAAAAACTTACCATTTCGTGCCATTTGTTGCATTCTATTTCAACTAAACTATGAGCGACTTTGAATTGATTGAAAAAGCAATAGAGATTGCTGTTGATGCGCATAAAGGTGGATGAAATGGATCTACTCGAAAGATGGTGTAACAATCCCGGATTTGAGATTGACGAAGATGGATACGAGTGGGATACTTGGTATGAGATTAAGCCAAGATAGAGATTTGTGTTGAAATATGAAAGGGGTGCATCGGTAGTAGAACGATAGTAGTCCATACTATGTCCATAGAAATTCCATCTCCGCCTCTCTGGGTTGCGATGGTTGCTATTATAAAAGAAGGTAGGTGGCTTTTTCACTCCATATATGCAAAATACTTATGGACTAAGTCCGCTAAGGATATCTCTCCGTCTTCCAATCTCTTTTTATCCAAAGGGGATATACGTTCGCTTAGTTGCTCTCCGGATTTATCTATACAGATATAAGAATATCCATCTTTTTCTTCTATATGACCATCAAGCGAAGGGATATCCGCTAATGAATAGATAATTTGATACGCAATATCTCGCACTCGACCTAGAGTGGGACGCAAGATTTGTTTGTTTTCCAAATCTTTTATGTCTCGCGCTGCTGTATCTTGAGAGACATTAGCATATTTAGCCCAATTCTTAATAGTGAGTTTGGTCGGATACCCGTCCAACCATTTATTTAGCATTTGACTTTGCCTTTCACTTAAGGCTATTCCGGAATGTGTTTGCCAAAAAACAGATTTATTAAGAACCACACTCATCTCACTATTAGCATTATCTAACGCGCGACTCATGCAACCTAAATACCAGCTAATCCATGGAGTGATATCCGACGTGCCACGCGATGTCTGCTCTAAGATACTATAATAATCTGTCTTCTCATGATTGATTTGTTTGGACATACTGAAATAGCGATACTTGCATCCATCCGCTTGCGCCAACACCATATCCGATAGTGCTCGTGCTATACGCCCATTACCATCATCAAAGGGGTGAATACAAACAAACCATAAATGGGCAATCGCAGATTTAATGATGGAAGGAGCCGGTGTCTTACTATTAAACCACTGCAAGAACTGAGACATCATCTTAGGAACGTCGTTGGGCTCCGGAGCGCGATAATGCACACGTTCCCGACCAAAATTACCGGAGACAATTTGCATCCCTTCTATTCGATAGGCACCGGTCCGAATGGTTTGAAAACCACTACGATTATTCGGAAAAAGACAATAGTGCCACCCAAATAAACGATCATCTGTCAAGGGCTGATTCGTATTTGTAACGGCATCTAACATCATCTCTACAATACCTTCTACGTAATGTGTTGGAGAGTCTTGCTCATCAATGACTACACCTAACTTACGCGCAACACTACTGCGAACTTCCTGCTTATTAAGCGAGACACCCTCTATCTCGGAAGATGCAACCACATCGCTTGTTATCGTATCCACCATCTGTAATAAGGAGTTATCCAACCCTATTGCAGTAAGCCGTCCGCTAAGTTGACCAATCTTACGATTAACTTCTTCAATTAGAGGAAGAACTATCTCAATGTCCCACGAAAAAGAAGTCCAATTTTCTGCTTCATAAATATACATAATCCGTATTCGTTTTCAAAACAGCTGCAAAAATACAACACTTTCGGCATATATGCAAATTTAAGCCGCAAAAAATGCGGATTATTTTTATTTTTAGTCCGCAAAGGGGGCGTTTTACATAAATTATCCAACAAAATCCCTCCTCGCTCGCATCGCGTTTCGGATATTGAAAGCCATTTCGGATGCATTTTGTATTAATTTTACAAATAAATTTGCACATATCAAAAAAAATCACTACCTTTGCAGTCGAATATAAATCACTAACATAATCCGCGTAAGAATGAAAAAAGGACTGATTATAGCGATTATCTTGGTTGCCGTTGCAGCGGCGGGAGCGGTGTGGTATTACAATGCCCATCCTCAGACTCAACCAATTCCGCCTATACAACAAGAACAGCCAAACGACACCTTATTGCAGCCGCGCAGACACCAACAGACTATCGAGACAAATAGGAAAGTCGTTTATGAACCCGAGAAAGTGGCTAATCCAATGCTCGTCGGATTATGGGTAGAGAACGGCACGAAGCATTATAAAATCTATTTGGATGATGCGTGCGACGAAGAAAGTTATTTCTGGGGCAAAGAGTGGGATGAGGAACAAGGTATATTTGAAGAAGACCTAACCTATCATGGTAACGGCTGGTTCAGATGGTCTAAGACGCATGACGAACTGACCGAAATCTATCTCTCCGACCAAGGCAACATGGTCATTCCTACCCAATATCGTATTCATCAGCTAAACGATAGCATACTTGTTTATCAATCCTTACGCACCTTCAATTATCAACGAATCAAATTATGAAACGTCTTTTCTTCCTATTTGCCACCATCAGCATGGCAAGTGTAGCTATGGCACAGAGTCTCGAAGATGATTTCGAGGCGTTCAAGAAACAGCAGAATGCTGCATTTTCGCAGTTCAAGGCTGACCAACAAGCCGAATTTGATGCCTTCCGTAAACGCGTCAATGACGAGTATGCCGCATTTATGGAAAAAAGTTGGGCAGATTTTCAAGGCAAACCGGCAGTACAACCTAAAAAAGAACCCGAAATACCCCCCGTCATCTACGAAGAGCCCGAACCCGAACCGCAGGTAACACCCAAAGAGGAACCTAAGCCACAGGTGGCGCCCAAAGAGGAACCCAAGCCACAGGTGACCCCCAAAGAGATTCCCGTTCAGCCGGATGTAGTAGTCGTGCCCGCACCCACTCCCGCACCGGAACCTATTGCTCCCGTGCAACCCAAGGAAGAGAAACAGCCTACCAAACGGACCTCAATCTCGTTTTACGGGACGTTAGCCAGTGTAAACTTCCCAGACCCCGATGGATTTAAGCTAAAATCCCTGGACGAAAAAGACCTTGCAGCGGCATGGAAACAACTATCGGATAGTAAGTACGACATCGTACTCGCTAATCTTTTAAGCCTTCGTAAGAGTTTGCGACTCTGCGATTGGGGGTATCTACAGTTGGTACAAGACATCACCAAGAAACATTATGGTGTCTCAAACGAGGCGACCTATATGCAGGCTTTTCTATTAACTCAATCCGGATATAAAGTGCGATTAGCGAAAGACAATAACGCCATCTATCTGCTTGTGGCAAGCCAATATAACCTATTCGATTACAATTATTATATCATTGACGGACAGGCATATTACGCCTTGGATTGCCAAGCTAAACAGTTGCAAATCTGCCAAGCGTCGGTACAGAAAGAGAAGGCTCTTTCTTTGCAGATTGCCAAGACCCAAAAACTGAGCGAAGAACTCTCCGACAAGCGCAAACTGATGTCTAAAAAAGGAGTGACCGCCTCTGTATGCGTCAATAAGAATGAGATAGATTTTTATAATAACTACCCGGGCGGATACTTGAATAACGATGTTACTACTTCATGGACGGCATACGCCAACACACCATTGGATCCAAAAATCCAAGCTCAACTCTACCCTACTTTCCAAAAGATTATCCAAAACATGAACCAAAAGGATGCGGTCAACCTCATCCTTAACTGGGTTCAGACTGCCTTTGAATATGAATATGACAGTAAAGTATGGGGCAGGGAACGCACTTTCTTTGCCGCCGAATCGCTATACTACCCCTATTGCGACTGTGAAGACCGCAGTATCCTCTTTTCTCGTATGGTGCGCGACTTACTTCACTTGCCCGTGGTGTTGCTTTATTATCCGGGACATTTAGCTACGGCAGTAAACTTTACAGATGAGGTGCAAGGGGATTATTTGATGTATAAAAACAAGAAATATATCGTTTGCGACCCCACCTATATAGGCGCTCCTATCGGGTTAACAATGCCCGAAAAGGACAATAAGACGGCACGTATTATCGCGTTAGAGTAAGAGACTATCTCTTTACGGCAGTTGCATGACGTTGTACGTCAGGGACTTGCCACGGAAGTTAATCGTGAACTGAGCCGTCCGGATGTCTTCTGTCGTGTTCTCATCCATGGAGAAAGACCATGTGGAATAATCTCCTTTCGGATCCACCTCTACGCTCATATTCAGTCCGGGTGTTGCCGACCAACTCCAACCATTGGCGTTTTCCTCGTACTTATAGTTAGCAAAGATCGTGCGCGTTGGGCAATTGCCTAATGCTTGGCTTGCTCCCGAAGCAGGAATGATAACGTCCAACAGTTCATCCTCTTTTGCATACAATGCAGGGAACATCGCATGAACGGAAATGGCTAACGTATAGCCACCAGGGTACGTCTCTTCACCATCCTTCATATACCATCCCCAACGGTTATTCTTTCCCTTCGACCCAAGGACATAGAAATTGCAACGCCCCATATCACTGAGTTCTATCATAAACGGACCATCAATAATGAGTGGCTCGTCGAAGTGTACATTTAGTCCACCCCGATAGGGTTTAACATCGTTTAATGGCGTAAAGTCCGCCTTGGTGAGCGTACCCTTCCAAAGGATTTGGGTTCGGTCGGCTTTATTTTTGCTTCTTCCGCCCACACTATCGGCTTTGTAGATAGTGACAACCACGTGCGACTTTTTGAGAGGAAACAGGTCGTTCACGTTTTCTCCGGAAGCCCTATAACCATAACTAATCGGGATACTGATACCATCAATGTACATCACGGACACATTATTAAAATAGGCTCCCATCACATCGCGAGTGATCGTATAATAATTGTCTCCGTAGGCCTCCTTATATCCTCGTGATTGAGTTACCAGATCCGTCCATAACCGAGCCTGTGTCAAATAGTGCATGGCCGAATCGCCCACATAGAAGAAGAGGTCATTATTGAACTCCGGACTAGCGGAACCATATTGGTAAGGCACTTTGCCTTCTTGTACCAATTGGGGCATTGAGTACTTCTTCTTCATCGGGATATTCGAATAGGAATACGTTTGTTGGTTGGGTCTTTGCAGTCTTCCTTTGGACCACCAAGCACCCGCACCCGTAGTGGAGTAGAACCGATGCGTTCCTCCCACTAGATGAGGCATATAAATCTCCGGTTTGGCAGGCCCGCTGTTTTCGGTCATACCGACGGGGAAAGCGCCCTTGGGCAGATTATAATATGAGGACGATTCTTGTGCGCATACCGCACTGCCACAAAGCAGCGCGGTACACAAGATAGCTAATATTCGATAGTTTTTCATGTGTGTTGAACGGGTTTAACAGGTTGAACGAGTTTAACGGGTTTAGAGGGCTGCGCCTAAAATCGAGAAACGTTTACCGTCGCGAATGATAATGAGATGACCATTCTCGATACTCTTAACTGCCTTAGCGGCTTTCATTTCGTTCACTTGTTGCAAATCGACACTCATACCGACATAAACTGTACAAGATGCCTTGATATTCTCATCGGTTTTACACGTAGCAGTGATCGTGGTAACACCTTTCGTCATTCCCGTTACCAAGCCTTCTGAATTCACCATTGCAATAGCATCTTTCTCAGTACTCCATTTGAAATCGGTTTGGTCTGACGTTGCGGGAACTAAAACCGGCTCCAACTGCACTTGCTCGCCTATTCCGACATATACTTCCGATTCGGCAAAGGAGATGGACTTAAGCATCGGTGCTTGTTTGATGGTGTAGGTCAGGTTCTGACCACGGAAAGTAATACTAAACTCTTCGTAACGGATTTCTTCTGTTTTATTGGCATCCATCGAGAATCGCCAGTTGGTATAATCACCACTTGCACCGAGACCAAAATCCATTGACAATCCTTCAGAAGCGAAAATCTCCCAATCATTAGAGTTAGGATCATATTGTACGTTCGAATAGATGGCGCGATAAGGACGGTTCTTTCCTTCTTCCGAAGCACCGGTCGATCTCATGATGACGGTTAGCGAGTCGCCTACAGCTTGGGTCAATGCAGGGAACATCGCGTGAACAGAAGCCGCCATACAATACGAACCCGGATAAGTCTCTACACCATCTTTATTGATATAATAGCCCCACCTGTTACGGCCGTTGCTCTTATCACTGAAGACATAGAAGTTGCATCCACTATTTTTCATATCACTCAACTCAACAACGAAAGGACCTTCAATGATGAGGGGTTTGTTAAACGTGACATTCAGAGCTCCACGATAACGGGCATCCTTATTAAAGGGCGTAAAGTCTTTTTTGGTAAGGGTTCCTGTCCAAAGCGCTTCCGAGCGATTGGCTTTGTTTTTTTCCTTACCACCAATACTATCGGCTTTGTAGATGTTTACGATGATGTGCGCTCCTTCAGGGAACATATCATCTTCTGTTTTTGCCTTTGCTGCATCAGTTGAGCCGGCGCTAATAGGAATACTGAGACCATCCACGTACATGATGTCGATATTGTTGAAATAGTTACCCATCACGTCGTTTGTCGTCGTTTTGTAATTCGAGCCATAACCTTCTACATAACCGTTGGACTCTGCCTCCAAATCGCTCCATAGTCTTGCAGGGGTCATATAACGCATCATAGAATCGCCAACATGGAAGAGCAACGTGGTATCAAACTCCGTCGTATTCGTAGAGCCATATTGGAAACTCATTTTTCCTTCTTTAGCTATATGAGGCGTGTGATACGTTTTCTTCATTTTGCTGGAGAAAGAGTAAGTCTTCTTCGATTTAGATAACTCCTGACCCGATTGCCAAACAACGGAATCGGAAGAGTTAAAGACGTGAGAGCCATTTGGTATGTGCGGCAAGAAGAACGTAGCCTCAGCAGTATCGCTATTGGCTGTCATTCCCGCAGCAAAGCCTCCTTTAGGGAAGGTGTAATACGCAGAGGTTGCAAAAGCACTACTGCCACAGAACAAAGCGGCAAAAAGAACAATGAAAGAAAGATGTTTTTTCATGATGTAATAAATTTTGAGTTAATAATTAATGTTAAGGGGCTTGGAATGTTATTCCTTTATTCCCAATATGTTATATTGTTTTTTATTGCAAATAATGACCAGTTTGCCGTCAACGATACGCTTTTGGATTGAAACCCTTTGCGTTCCATTCACTTGTCTTAGGTCATCCCCTGACAAGGGCGGTTGGGTGATGTTGAATGTCAAGGTTTTACCGCGGAAAATAAACGAATACGTTCCGGTAATCGTTGTGTCGGTCGGATTGGCAGGCATAGAGAAATACCATTTGGTATAATCCTCCCAAGAAGCGACAATTGATGTTTCGATATCAAGTCCTTCCGACTTCTCCATACTCCAATCGTTTCCTTCAAATGAATAAGGCAGGTTGGCATAGACGGTACGAACGGGGCGATTATCTAAATCCCAATTAGCACCGATAGCGGGCATGGTGATGTTTATGGACTCCTCCTCGTCTTGGCACAAAGCAGGGAACATCGCGTGAACGGATACGGCAAGGCAAGACGATTCCGGATAGGTTTCTACTCCGTCCTTAACATAATAGCCCCATTTGTTTTGGTTATTGCTCTTGTCGCCAAACACGTAAAAATGGCAACCGCTGGTTTTCATATCACTGAGTTCCACAACGAAAGCACCTTTGATTGAGATGGGCTCAGCAAAAATCATGTTGAGTGCGCCACGATAATGCACGTTCTTATAAGGTACAAAGTTTTCCGCGGTCAGCGTGCCTGTCCATAGCGCGTTCGATTTATCCGCTTTATTTTTAGTTCCTCCGCCGATAGCGGTAGCCTTATAGATATTCACGACCACGTGAGCGCCGGCTGCAAACAAGTCGCTTTCCGTCTTCGTCATGGCTTCGGATGTAGAACCGGCACTGATAGGAATGCTGATTCCGTCGATGTACATCACATCCATATTATTGAAATAGACACCCATCGCATCGCCGGATTCGGTATTATAGTTCGTCTCGAGACCTTCTGCATAGCCTGTAGGTTCCGTGACAAAATCGGTCCACAACTTAGCGGGAGTTAGGTAGTGCATGGTCGAATCGCCGACATAAAAGAAGAGGTTAGAGTTGAACACTTCGCTGAACGCACCATATTGGTACTTTTTCTTCCCATCTTGTACCAACTGCGGCATCGAAAAGGACTTGTTCATTGGGGAATTGGGATAGGAATATGCCGTCGCATTCTCTTTTTGCAATTTACTTTTGGAGTACCAATCGCCTGCACCGGTCGTGGAAGAGAACTTATGCGTTCCTTTATAAACGTGGGGCAGATAGATTGCACCTGCAGCCGTATCGCCGGTTTCGGTCATTCCGGCAGCAAAAGCACCTTTAGGCAAATCATAGAATGAGGACTCTTCTGCTCGGGCAAAACCACAACAAAACAGGACGATACTTAAAATAAATAACGAGAGGTGTGTTTTCATGATGATCAAATTTTCTGCAAAGATACGACTTTTTTCTGACATACGCAAATATAAGACCTGTTTTTTTCAATTTTGCACCAAAACGCCCCCTTTATGTACAAAATATTTTATTTTTTTGAAGAAAAATGCAAAAAAATTTGCACATGTCAAAAAAAAGCAGTACCTTTGCAGCCGATTTCCGAAAAATGGTCACGGGAAGACCGAAAAAGTACCACTTTTGGGGATTAGAGGTCCATTAGCTCAACTGAATAGAGTACCACACTACGGATGTGGGGGTTGCAGGTTTGAATCCTGCATGGATCACAAGGTAAGATCGCCCGCGCGAGCGGGAGGGATTACGAAGAAATTCTGCATGGATTCAACTTTACGCAGAAATCCTGCACACAAAAAAAGCAACGCCGGAGCGTTGCTTTTTTCTTTTTTGTAGGAATCCTACATGGATCACATCCCTTTCTTAGCTTTCTCGGCAATAGCCTTGAAAGCTTTAGGCTCATTCATTGCGAGGTCAGCAAGAACTTTACGATTGATTTCGATACCTGCTTTCTTCAATGCACCCATGAGTTGGCTGTAGCTAACGCCTTCGAGGCGAGCAGCCGCATTGATACGTTGAATCCACAGAGCGCGGAAAGTACGTTTTTTGTTCTTACGATCGCGATAAGCGTAAAGGAGACCTTTCTCCCAGGTGTTCTTGGCGACAGTCCAAACGTTGGCACGGCCACCAAAGTTTCCTCTTGTGAGGCTCATAATCTTCTTGCGGCGTGCGCGAGAAGCGACATGATTTACTGATCTTGGCATAGTTCTGTAAAATTTTGGTGGTTAATACTTAGCGGAGCAAGAGCATTTCTCTCAAGCTACGCATGTTCGTTTGGTCAACCAATGCGAAGTGGTCCAAGTTGCGTTTCTGCTTCTTGGTCTTCTTCGTCAAGATGTGACTGTGGTAAGCGTGTTTACGCTTTACCTTACCGGTTCCGGTAAGAGTGAATCTTTTTTTAGCACCGGAATTAGTTTTTACCTTTGGCATTTTGTTATTAATTTAAATTGTTTATAAATATGTAAGTCGTAGGCAGCCATCGGTGGCCTATCGACTATGGGTTCACAATGCACAATGCACGATTACTTCTTGGGCGCAATCATCACAATCATCCGCTTGCCTTCCAATTGTGGAACGGCTTCGGGCTTACCCACGTCCTCCAAGTCGTTAGCAAAACGCGCGAGCAGCAGTTCGCCTTGCTCCTTGAAAACGATGGAACGACCGCGGAAGAACACATATGCCTTCACTTTGTTACCGTCTTTCAAGAACTCCTGAGCATGTTTGAGCTTAAAATTGTAATCATGCTCATCGGTTTGCGGTCCGAAACGGATCTCTTTGACCACAATCTTCGCGGAGTTTTGCTTGATCTCCTTCTCTTTGCGTTTTTTCTGGTACAAGAACTTCTGGTAATCCAGAATGCGGCATACAGGGGGAGCTGCGTTAGGGGAAACCTCTACGAGGTCCAGATTCAAGTCATCGGCTATGCGCATAGCCTCGCGATAACTATAAATACCCTGCTCTACATTGTCGCCTACCAAGCGAACTTCGTTCACACCGCGAATCTTGTCGTTGATGCGATTCGGCATCTCTTTTTCTACTCGGCCACGCTGGGGACGAGGAGAGTTGTTGGGGACGTTTAACGCCATATACAATAATGCATTTTTAATAAAAAGCGTGCAAAGGTACAACATTTTTTTGATACTACCAAATTTTTTCGAAAAAAAGTGATATTTTTTTAATAATGTTTGCGTATATGCGAGAAATTTTGTATCTTTGCACCCAAATTTGAGTAATATGAAGCAAATTAGTCTATTTTCGTCCGTATTGCTGCTTGCGAGCATGCTGTTAATCAGTTGTCAAGAGAGTTCGAATATCCCTAGTCCGGGGGACAATAGTTACAACCTGTCCTCGGAGCCGGCTCCCATCGTGGATGCTACTGATGTAAGTATTGATAGTGCGCTCAAGATTATTGATGCCTTGACAAATGGAGAAACAACGACACAGAAATACCGGATTAGAGGCATCATTAGCAAAAACATCACCGCTCCCAGTGACGTCCCCGCCAAATATACGGATATCAACATGGTTATCAAAGATGGTAGTACGACAAGCGAACTGACTTGTTATTACACGAAGGATTTGAGAAACAAGAACTTCTCTTCTATGTACAAGGTGCCTTTGGTAGGTTCGGAGTTGACCCTCGTTGGTCCTCTGCAAAAATATGTTGACAAGAGCGGCAACGTGAAACC
>JAZQOG010000070.1:0-68455 GCA_045627765.1 Paludibacteraceae bacterium
GTCAACGAATTAAGGTCTTTTATCAACCTTTTTCGGAGCCCCGTCAATCTTTTTAGGAACATCGTCAAAAGTTTACGATTTTTAAGATTGCATTATCGTAATCGAGTCAACCTTTTTCAGTTTTAATCAGCGCACAATCACCCCACGGGTGTCCCTCGGGCATCCCCTTAGACTAACGCGGAAATCACGCGGTAATCACGCGGTAATCACGCGGAACTAGAGGCTGAAAGATAGTGAAAGTGAAAGTGACACCAAAAACCATATAGAAAATCTTAACGCAAGTAGATGCAAAAAATCTATTTTGGACGACTTTTACTTATTCGCCCAATGGGCGAGAAATCTATAAAAATCCATCTCAAAATCTTTACGAAAAATCATCTGTGGAATGAGTTTATTAGGCAACGCGGTACACGGTGCGGCGGGTGAACGAAGTGAACCAGCCCTACTATTGATTTATTTATAGGATGGGAGTTTACTCACAATCCAAGAATAAATGAATAGAAGGAAATAATAAATAATCAGCGGAATCTGTGAAAAAATCGTTCGAGGCTATGCCGAGATAAGAAATCTGTGAGAGATAAAAGAAAAAGTGCAAAATAAATTTGCATATATGGAAAAAATGTAGTAATTTTGCAGCGAATTTCGAGAATAAATGTATATTTTAACTATAAAAAGAAAGGAATAAATGTATGTTACGGCGCAAAATTACTCGGAAAATAGAGCAATATCTTCGCTCTGACAGTCGGAGGATGTTAGTTATTGATGGCGCTCGACAAGTCGGCAAATCTTATATTATCCGCGAGGTTGGAAAACGCTTGTTTCCCAATTACATAGAGATTAATATGGAGCAGGACAAAATGAATAACCGTCTGTTTTCCGATGCAACATCCGTGGAAAAGTTCTATTTGGCATTGAGCGCCGTTGCAGGAGAAAAGATGAAAGACAAATCGTCAACTCTCGTTTTCATTGATGAGATACAGGCATACGACCATTTACTAACCTTGATTAAGTTCTTGATGGAGGATAATCGGTTTACCTATATTGCCAGCGGTTCCCAGTTGGGTGTAACACTCAAAAAGACGCAGTCGATTCCGATTGGCAGTTTACAACAGGTATCGATGCATCCGTTAGATTTTGAGGAGTGGCTTTGGGCAAATGGAGTCGGAGAAGAACTAATCGCTCAAATGCGCAATTGCTTCGAGCAAAAACAGTCCTTAGCGGAGCCTATTCATCGTCAAATCATGGATTTATTCCGTCGCTATCTCTTAGTCGGAGGTATGCCGGATGCGGTAAATCATTACTTGGCGGAACATAACATTGTTCAAGTAAGAAGTGTGCATAATGACATTTATTCCTTGTACAGCGATGACATTGCTAAATATGAAAATGAGTCCCGTCGCAAGTTAAAGATACAACGAATCTTTGACATGATTCCTTCTAACTTGGAGAACAAGAAGAAGCGGATTATTGTCAAAGACATTGAACAAAAATCAGGAAAACGAACAAGTGACTATCAAGACGAATTTGATTATCTCGTTTCTGCCGGTGTTTGTTTGGAAGTGGATGCCATTAGCCAGCCAACCTATCCGCTTATTCAGAATGCGGGTAAAAACTTGCTCAAGCTCTATGTGAACGATATTGGTTTGCTGACAGCGCGATTGTACGGAACCAATATCCAGCCCATCTTGGGTGATGTCAAAAGTGTCAATTTAGGGTCTGTTTATGAGAATGTGGTCGCACAAGAACTTAAAGCGCATGGTTGCCATTTATTTTACTACGATAACAAGCGATTCGGCGAGGTAGATTATCTAATTGACGACACGCAACATATTTCTGTGACTCCCATAGAGGTCAAATCGGGCAAAGATTATAAGGTTCATAGTGCATTAGATACGTTCTTACATCATGCCGATTATGGTATTACAGAGGGTTTTGTGCTATCCAACGAGCGCACTATCTCCCAAGAAAATGGTGTGTGGTATTTCCCGATTTATATGGTGATGTTTATAAATTCAGATGCAAATAATAATGTCTATTTTTAATACATCATGCCTGAAATCATTCTCCATTATATTTGGCAACAAGGACTCTTCCTTCCTTTCCCGCAGACCACGTTTTCGGGTCAGCCGATTGAGGTTCTCTCGTTAGGTCAGCACAACACCAATGCCGGACCGGACTTCATTGATGCGCGGTTGAAGATTGGCGGGCAAGAGTGGCACGGGAACATCGAGATGCATGTTCATTCGTCGGACTGGTACAAGCACAAGCACCATCAAGACCCTGCCTATAACAACGTTATCTTACACGTAGTCAGGGAGGTGGACAAGCGCGTCTATACCGAGCGAGGGGTGGAAGTAGAACAATGCGAACTGCACTATCCCCTCAACAAAGATTACGTACAACTCTTGGTTCAAGATGCCCAAAAGATGGACGCTTGGAGTGGCTCGTTGCAATGTGGGCAGATCCTTTTGCAGCACCCATCGTTATTGCAAGACGGCTGGAAGAAAGCACTTTTGACGATGCGTCTTGACTGCAAGAACGATGCCATTCATCAACTACTCAACATCACCCAAAACAGTTGGGAACACGCTTTCTATATCACCCTGGCGCATAATTTCGGGTTCCACATCAATGGTGTTGCCTTTGAGCAGTTGGCAATACAGACACCCCTTGGTTGTTTGCAGAAACACAAGAACAGCCTCTTTCAGTTAACCGCCATCTTGATGGGACAAAGTGGTTTGCTCACTGCCGAGAATGCCGAAGAGACGGGTCAACTCAGGCTATGGCAAGAGTACGATTTCTTGCGACATAAGTTTGGTTTAACCCCCATCTCCGGCTCGCTTTGGAAGTACCTTCGACTGCGTCCGCAAAACTTCCCTGAAGTGAGGATTAGACAATTTGCGCAGTTACTGCATCAGTCGGAGTTCTTGTTTAGTAAGGCTATCTACGCCGAATCGGTGGAGGAGATGATGAACCTCTTTAAGATGGAACCTGCCATAGGCGATTTGTCCATTCGGCTGTTGCTGATCAATACGGTTATTCCGTATATTTACGCACGCGGAGACAAGGAACGTGCCTTAGCGTTCTTGGAGCAGATTCCGGCAGAAGACAATCGTATCACGCGTCAGTGGAAGTTATTAGGTCAGCCGTTGCACAGCGCCGCCGACTCGCAGGCGTTGATTCACCTTTACCAACATTTCTGTCAAAAAGAGAAGTGCCTCAACTGCGAAATCGGTTACCAAATCTTCCTCGACCGATTTTTCTTCACATCGTTTACTTCCTAATCTTCTCGATATAGAAAACCCATAAAAGGAACATCAATCCGTAGAAAAGGTACTTGAAGATATACGTGTGAAGAACCTCAAACCACTCGGGATGGAACTCCATAAAAAACGTAATCGCACTGATACGAGCGATGTTGATGAAGTGAATTAGGAACAAACCTAGTGGTATAAACCACAGTTTGTTCCAGTTTAGAGTGGAGAGTTTAGAGTTTAGAGTAGTTTTTGAGTTGAAAGTTAAAAGTTTATAGTTAGGAGTGGTGAGGATAAGGCAGAACCAGATGAACATCTGCTTGATGGGTGTACACGACCAGACAATGCGCGTGCCACCGCCATCAACGAAATGCATCGTGATATCATCCGTCATCACCAACGTATCCCTAAACGCGTGAACAATAGCATAAACCACTTTCGCTATATGACGCGCATAGACATCAAACATCACTGTCACATCTATCCCAAACCACGTCACAGCCCCTACTCCAGCCTCGTCACCATGAACCATCAACTTCCACACCCAGTTGGCGAGGAAGAGCGTTGCCATGAAGATGGTGACGTCGATAGCGGGTTTAGATGCAGGTTTTGGCATAAGGTACGAGGTCAAGGGAACAAAAATCGTTGTCTAAGTATTTGAAATAACCGGCTTGAGCAATCATTGCCGCATTATCAGTTGTGAACGAGAAAGGCGGGATAAACACTTCCCAACCGTATTTCTTTCCATAATCCATAAACGCCTGTCGCAAGCCACTATTTGCACTCACCCCTCCTGCCACAGCGACCTGCTTGATCTTAAGGTCTTGAGCAGCTTTCTTGAGTTTGCGCATCAAGATATCTATCACCGTCGTTTGCAGGCTCGCGCAGAGGTCTGCCTTGTGCTCCTCAATGAAGTTAGGATTGAGTTTGAGGTTATCGCGAACAAGATAGAGAAAACTCGTCTTCAGTCCCGAGAACGAATAGTCATAACCCGGCATATTCGGTTTAGCAAGCGGGAAAAGCGAAGCATCGCCTTCCTTCGCGAGTTTATCTATCCACGGACCACCCGGGTAAGGCAGTCCCATCACTTTCGCACATTTATCAAACGCCTCACCGGCAGCGTCGTCAATCGTTTGACCAATGATGGTCATCTTGTTGTATGCCTCCACTTTCACAATCTGACTATTTCCGCCACTAACCAGCAAGCACAAGAACGGAAATTGTGGATGGGGGGAGGGGGAGGGTTCAACGAAATGTGCCATAATGTGACCTTGCAGGTGGTTGACTTCGATGAGGGGGATATTCAGGCTTAGACTCAATCCTTTCGCAAAAGAGGTGCCCACGAGAAGGCTACCCAACAATCCGGGACCACGAGTGAAAGCAATCGCACTGATATCCGCTGCCGTCAGATGGGCACGCGAAAGAGCCGTATCCACCACAGGAAGGATATTCTGTTGGTGCGCCCGAGAAGCGAGTTCGGGAACCACCCCTCCAAACTCTTCATGCACTTTTTGCGAAGCCGTGACATTACTCATCAATAAACCATCTTGGATGACTGCGGCTGAAGTGTCGTCACAACTGGATTCGATAGCTAAAATAACCATTATATTTACGATTTGACAATTTACAATCTACAATTTTCAATAAATTTGCTGCAAAATTACACTTTTTTTTGCATATAACAAAATTTTTTTGTAACTTTGTGCGCTAATTTGAATTATTTACTATGCGCATATACTTTTTTCTTATAAAGATAGCCGCTTTTTTCGGTCATAAGAAGGCCAAGTTACTGGTGGAAGGTCAAGCCAACACCCTTCGCCTTTTACGCCAAGAAGACGCAACGAAATGGCAAAACGCCATCTGGTTTCACGCTGCTTCAGTGGGAGAGTTTGAACAGGCGAGACCAATCATTGAGGCGTTGAAAGTGAAAGTGGAAAGTGAAAGTGAAAGTGAAAGTGAAAGACCAAAGATTATTCTGACGTTCTTCTCGCCGTCAGGGTACGAGATGCGTAAGAACTACGACAAAGTGGATGGCGTGTTCTACCTTCCTTTTGCTACGCATAGAAACGCGGTGGAGTTCCTCACCTTGCTCAAGCCGAAGATGGCGATCTTTATCAAGTACGAGTTTTGGCCGGCTTACCTCAAAGAACTCAAACGCAGGGCTATTCCTACCTATAGCGTGTCCGCTATCTTCCGTCCCAGTCAGTTGTTCTTTAAGCCGTGGGGAGGAGCCTATCGGTCACTCTTACACTGCTTTACCAAACTTTTTGTGCAAGACGAAGCCTCAAAAACTTTGCTGGCGCAATACCATATAGACGAGGTCGAAGTGACGGGCGATACACGGTTTGACCGCGTGACGGCAGTGGCGAGTGTTCCCAAAGAGCTACCGCTCTTGGAACAGTTTAGAGTGGAAAGTGAAAGTGAAAGTGAAAAGTGTAAAGTTTTGATGGCGGGGAGTACGTGGCCGGAGGATGAGGAGTTATTGGCGCGATATGTTCGAGAGCATGAAGACGTGAAGTTAGTGCTCGTACCCCACGAGATAGACGAAGAACACTTGCATCGTATCTTCCAGATTTTCCAAGGGGAGTTTGTGCGCTATACGCAGGCTACACCGATGAACCTACAGCACACGCGTGTGTTGGTAGTTGATACGATGGGACTATTATCCTCGCTCTACCGCTACGCCGATGTGGCGTATATCGGTGGCGGGTTTGGCGTAGGTATCCACAACACGTTGGAGGCAGCGGTATATGGTATCCCCGTACTTTTCGGTCCTAATTACCAACGTTTCCGCGAGGCGGTAGGACTGATAAAAGCAGGTGCAAGCAAAAGTGTAAGCAACTACAAGGAGTTACGCGAGGGTTTGGATAACGCATTTGCGAACCAAGAGACGATGGGAGCAGAAGCCAAGGCTTTTGTGGAGAAAGGATGCGGAGCGACGCTGCGCGTGCTTAAAAGTTTAAAGTTGATAGTTGAAAGTTGAAAGAAGTTGGATAGTTAGATAGTTGAAAGTTAAATAAGAAATTATGAACATACAGAAACCAGGGATTCCGAAGGGAACGCGCGACTTCGGGGCAATAGAAATGGCGCGACGCAATTACATCTTCTCGACGATACGTTCGGTGTTTGCGCTCTACGGCTTTCAGCAGATAGAGACCCCGTCGATGGAAAATATGTCCACACTCATGGGCAAGTACGGCGAGGAAGGCGACAAACTGCTTTTCCGTATTCAGAACTCCGGAGAGAAGGCAAATGAACCTGCCGAGAAAGGACTGCGATACGACTTGACCGTACCTTTCGCCCGTTATGTGGTGCAACACAAAGAAGAACTCACTTTTCCTTTCCGCCGTTACCAGATTCAACCTGTTTGGCGAGCTGACCGTCCGCAGAAAGGGCGTTATCGCGAGTTCTATCAATGCGACGTGGATGTGATTGGTACCCAATCGCTGGTGTGCGAACTGGAACTGATACAGATCGTAGCCGAAGTCTATCGTCGTTTCGGTATTCGCGTAGCCTTGCACATCAATAACCGTAAGATCTTAGCCGGTATAGCCGAAGTCATCGGCGAACCCGAGAAGATGATGGATATCACGGTGGCGATTGATAAACTCGATAAGATCGGTATCGAGAACGTGAACAAAGAACTTGCCGAACGCGGTCTGACTGCCGCAGCCATCGACAAACTGCAACCGATCCTGCACCTGAACGGTAGCAACGAGGAGAAACTGGATAAACTGAGCGAGATACTCGCCAATTCCGAAGTGGGAAAGAAGGGCGTGGAAGAACTGAGGACGATTTTTAGATTAGTGGAGCAAGGACAAAGGACAAAAGACAAAGGATCTTTCTATATTGAGTTGGATTTGTGTTTAGCAAGGGGCTTGAATTACTATACAGGAGCGATCTTTGAGGTGAAGGCTTTAGATGTAGCGATGGGCAGTATCACCGGTGGCGGACGATACGATAACCTAACGGGTATCTTCGGTTTGCCGGACGTCAGTGGCGTGGGAATCAGTTTTGGTGCAGACCGTATCTACGATGTACTGAACGAACTCAACCTCTATCCCGATACTTTAGAGCAGACACGTCTTCTCTTTGCCACGTTTGGTGAAGCCGAGCAGGCTTATGCTCTTTCGTGGGCTGCCGCGTTGCGCGAGAAAGGTATTCCGACGGAAGTCTATCCCGAACCGACAAAAATGAAGAAACAGATGGCTTACGCCGATAGCAAGCATATTCCGTTTGTAGCCATCGTCGGAGGCGATGAGATGACCAATAACACCGTTATGCTTAAGAATATGACTACCGGCGAACAGAGACAAGTGACATTGGAGGAATTAATGAATGAGGAATTGATGAAATGATGAATTGATGAATTGAAGATTATGAAAAAGAGTATTTTTATATGCTTAGTGCTTTGTGCATTGTGTACTATGGCTTATGCTGTTCCGGCGCACCCGGGAGGTGTTACTCGTACCCTACCCGATGGAACGCAAGAGACAATTTACCTACATGGTGATGAGTTTTATCACTGGACAGACAACAACCCCGAGGCTATTCTGCCCGATGTGAATGGTCCTGCACGCTCGCCGTTGCGTCAAGCCAGCGGTCCGAACAAAGTGATTGGTCAACCTTACTTGCCCGAACGCGGGTTGGTGATCTTGGTGAACTTTAAGGACTTGAAGTTCCAAGAAGAGAACACACGCGACCAGATGGACTCGCTCATGAATGGCAAGAATTATACCTATAATGGTGCCTATAAATCGGTACGCGAATACTTCTACGACCAATCGAACGGCAAATACCATCCGCAGTTTGATGTGGTAGGTCCGGTGGAGTTGGATAGTAGTTACGCTTACTACGGCACCAACGACCGTAGCGGTTTAGATCAATACTTAGGTGATATGGTTTTGGAAGCTTGTATCAAAGCCGACTTGGACTTTGGTGTCGATTTTAGTCAATACGCCAAGCAAGACAGCAAGAAGGTCGATTTCGTGTTCCTTTATTATGCCGGTCCCGGCGAGAACTATCCCGGTGTATCCTCCGACCACTGTTGGCCGTTGCAATATAACCTAACGCAATGCGGAAGTTATATCAATAGAGACCTGCACCCGAATTGGACAAAAGAAATCGTGCGCGATGGGGTGACAGTAGATATGTTCGCTTATACCAACGAAGTTAGTCCTCAAAACGTGCGCGAGGGCATTGGCACTTTCTGCCACGAGTTCAGTCACGTACTCGGGTTGGCGGACTACTACAATACCGACGGTTCTGACTACTATTCCTGTATCCCGGGTAACTGGCACACGATGGCATTAGGGTGTTACAACAACAACGGAAACACCCCTCCCTCGTACAGCCCCTTTGAGAAGTTCTTCTTTGGTTGGACAACGCCTACCCTATTAGATAAGGAGCAGCCGTTATATGCTCTTCCTGCGGATGGAGCGACTTGTGCTTATATCTCTAAGTCGGGCAAGACGATTGTTCCCACCCAATACGAAGACACCGTCTTTTACTTCGAGAATAGACAAGGACAAGGCTGGGATCAAGGAGTTGACGGTTATAACAAAGGTCCGGGCGCGTGCCATGGGATGCTGATTTGGCGAGTAGTATTTAATAAGCGACTTTGGAATGATAACAAGGTCAATAATGTTAATAATCGCCCTCGTATATCCATCGTTCCTTCTACCGGTAGCACCACCGTGACGAATACCAACACCGATGTCTATCCGGGCAGCAAGAACGTAACCACTAAGTCTCTCTTTAACGATTTCACGCTTTATCGTATTCAAGAGAGAGATGGGATTGTAAGTTTCCAATTGAACGATGATGATCCTACGGGATTCGTCAATCCGTTACAATCGACTTATCGCAAAGTGTTAGAACAAGGTCAAGTATGGATCGTCGATCCCAAAGACCCACAAAAACGTTATAATATTTTAGGTTATGAATAAAAGATTATTAGTTTTCTTAGCATTAGCACCGGCTCTGCTCATCGCCGGAGAGAGAAGTTTAGAGCAGGCGGCACAACTTGCGCAACAGTTTATGTCTTCGCAAGCGGTTGCCCATCGTGCCCCCGGTCAAGCGAAACTACAGTGTGTCTATACACAAGCGATGCCCACTATCGAGCGCAAAGCGTTTTATGTGTTTAGTACAGGCGAGAAAGGGTTTGTGATGGTTTCTGCGGAGACGAACGCACCCGAGATCATCGGGTATAGCAACGAGAATGCGTTTGTAGCACAAGACCTTCCTGATCATATTCAAGCTTGGTTCGATAACTATGCGCAACAGTTAGAGTGGCTCGCCGAACACCCTTCGGCAAAGGCGTTCACGCCTACAAAGAGTTATACGCCCATTGACCCCTTACTGAAAAAGATTGAGTGGGGACAAAATGAACCCTATAATAATATGTGCCCGATTATGTCCGGCGAGAAATCGCGCAGCGTGACAGGTTGCGCCGCCACCGCTATGGCACAGATCATGGGTTACTATCAGTGGCCTAAGCACTCCAAAGGACAACACTCCCTACCCTACGACCGCAGTAAGAGCATTGATTACGACAAAGACGGCGAATACGATTGGGATCATATCCTTTTAGGTAATTATTATCGTACTCAAACCACTGCTCAGCAGGATGCTGCCATTGCCAAACTGATGTGGCATGTGGGTGTGGCTTGCGACATGCAATATTCCGCCAACGGTAGCGGAGCTAGCGAAGTAGAGATGGCACGTAGAAGTATTCAGCATTTTGATTATGACTCTACGATGCAAGAGTACTACCTCGATTATATGGGAGCTCAAGCTTTTACCGACTTACTCAACGAACAACTGACCTTAAAACAGCCTTGTTTATTGACCGGTTATACCACCAATTGGGAAGGACACGGCTTCGTTTGCGATGGTATCAACGCAATCGGTAAAGTGCATATTAACTGGGGTTGGGACGGCGTTGCCAATGGCTATTTCTATGTCACTTTGTTAGATCCCAATGACCAAGGCACGGGTGGTTCAGCTTCGAATCTGGCTTTCACCCAATATGTTGCAGCAGTCGTTAATATCAAACCGAACGCACATGGTAAACAGATACCCAATCCCGTTGTGATAGATACTTTCTATTACAAGGGCAATAACCTTGTTATCGGTCGAAGAGAGATGTTGGCTCCTGCTATTAAAGGTGTCTATACCGCTGGTCTGTGGGACGAATACAAAGGCGATGTAGGTTTGGGTATCTATAAAGATGGACAGTTTGTGGATTGGCTCTACAATTACTACGCAGAAATAAGATACGGCGATGGAGAATCCAAGAGTATGTTTGGTTACTTCCCCAAGACCTTGCCTAATGGCGAATACGATCTCTATCCCGCCTCTCAGGCTCAAGGATACAGCGAGATCCTACGTGCGCAAGTGATTAGTCCTATCTGCCAAGTACATTTGGAGGTAACCGACGACCAGATTATCATCAACGGCGGTATTGACTTAACGATGTCTAATTTCAAAAAACAGATAGGAGAGAACTCCGTTCAGTTCCAGTGGGAGAGTAAGGCACCCTATTTCCGCGTAGAGATAGCTTCAGAGAAAGGAGTATATGTGGATAAGATTATCGACCAAAAACAGTTCTCGTTTACAAACGATTCGATAGGTGTTTATACCTATTCCATCACCCCACTTCGCAAGGATAAACAACCCTCTGCTTGGGTGGGTCCATCGGGCGAAGTCTTTTTAAGCAAGACGTACCCCATCACAAATCTACAATGTAACGGCGAAGGACTATCTGTTATCATTAGTTGGGAGAGTGAAGCACCGAAGTTCAAAATAGAAATGTTCAAAGGTAAAAAGTCCATCGCTACCGGTGTTATCAACACCCCTTCTACTCCTTTCCAATCGAGCAAAGGTACCTACACGTTCTCCGTCACCCCATTGGATGACTCGGAGAAGTATGCCATCGGTGATACCCAAACGATGGAAATTACCCTACCCCTCCAAGGGTCAGACTTATTCAACCTGCGCGAGAACCCTTCTCAACAAATCTTCAAACAATTAGAGGAAGAACAAGTGATTATTTATATTAAGGACAAGAAATACACCATTTTAGGCAATGAGTAAAACGAATCAAGAATACGATGAGATTGTAGCGAAATGTCGCCACATCTATGTCTTCAAAATGAAAGACTACGGTCCGTCTTGGCGTATTATGCGCCCGCAGACGGTCAATGACCAATTATTCATCAAAGCTAAACGCATTCGCGAGATTGAAACCACCGGTGTGAACCTCGTAGGCGAGAGTGTCGAAGGCGAATTGATGGCGATTGTCAATTACTCTATCATCGGACTTATCCAACTGCGTCAAGGTTATGCGGATGGCGTAGATATGACCGCAGCCAAAGCCACCGAACTCTATGATGAGTACATGGCAGAAGCCAAAGAACTGATGCAACGCAAGAATCACGACTATGGTGAAGCTTGGCGAGAGATGCTACCTACATCGCTGACGGACATCATCTTAACGAAGATCAATCGCAACAAGTCGATTGCATCGCACGATAATAAGACGCTCATCTCAGAAGGTGCCGACGGCAACCTATTTGATATGCTCAATTATGCTATCTTCTACTTAATTCAACTTGCAGAGAAAGAAATGAAGAATTGAGCCGCCTAACGGCTAAATGATGAAATGATGAAATTACAGAAAATAGGTGCTTCGATTGCACGGATACTTTTAGGGTTTGTATTTGTCCTCTCGGGGTTTGTCAAGGCCGTTGACCCGCTCGGTACTACCTATAAGATTGAGGACTACCTCTCGGCAATGGGCAGTTGGATGGAGGTGTTCACGCCTCTGGCTATCGTGGGTGCGTTTGCGCTCATCACCCTCGAGTTCACCCTCGGTATCATGCTCTTACTCAATGTCAAGACGAAGATTAGTTCGTGGGTGTGCTTAGGGCTACTGGTTATCATGACCGCCCTCACCCTTTGGATAGCCATTGCTAATCCGGTGAGCGATTGTGGATGTTTTGGAGACGCTATTATCCTCACGAACTGGCAGACGTTCTTTAAGAATATCGTCCTACTCGCTTTAGCCATCGTACTCGTTATTTGGCGGGACACGCTGCCAAAGACGTGGAACGAAGTGACCTCGTGGAGTATAGTAGGCGGTACGGCGGGAGTCGTGGTGCTGTTCATGGTTTGGACCCTCTACCACTTGCCCTTCATCGATTTCCGACCCTATAAGATTGGAAATAACATCCCCGAGTTGATGGAGATACCCGAAGGAGCCCCTGTGGATGAGTATCAGATTTCACTTATCTACGCGGACCTAAACGGCAACGAGAAAGAGTTTACCATAGAGAACTACCCCAAAGACTCTACGTGGACGTTTGTTCGACAGAAATCCAAACTCATTAAACAAGGTTATATTCCTCCTATCCACGATTTTGAGTTGCTTAATATCGATTATGAGGACATCACCTGGGATATCTTAGAATCGGAAGAACCCGTGACGCTCGTCATCATGTACGACCTCGACAAAGCCGACCTCAAGCAGATGGACAAAGTGAAAGCGTTACAACCCGATTATATCTTAACCGGAGCCACGCCCGAACGTATCGAACAGTTCTGCGAGCAGACGGATTTAGCACCGGACAACTTCTGCACTGCCGACCCGGTAATGCTCAAGACGATAGTCCGCGCCAATCCGGGTGTGATTGTAGTACAAAACGGAAACGTAATAAATAAATATAATATAAGGAACAAAAGATTATGAGAACAAAAATGGTCGCAGGTAACTGGAAAATGAACAAGAACCTGCAAGAAGGATTAGAATTAGTCAACGAACTGAAAGCTCAAGTTAAGAACCCCAAATGTGCCGTAGTCATTGCTACTCCGTTCATCCACTTGGCAAAGGCTGCCGAGTTATTAAAAGGTTCGCCTATTGCCGTTGCTGCTGAGAACTGCGCCGACAAAGAGAAAGGTGCTTTCACGGGCGAAGTAAGTGCTGAGATGGTAGCTTCTACCGGTGCTACCTACTGCATCCTTGGTCACAGCGAGCGTCGTCAATACTACCACGAGACGCCGGATATCCTCAAAGAGAAAGTGCAAATAGCATTGGCAAACAACCTCAAGCCCATCTTCTGTATCGGTGAGATCAAAGAGGAACGCGAAGGTAACTTCCAAAACGAAGTGGTGAAAGCTCAACTCGAAGGTTCGGTCTTCAACCTCAGTGCAGAGGACTTCAGTAAGATCACCCTCGCATACGAACCCGTTTGGGCTATCGGTACGGGTCTGACGGCAACGCCTGACCAAGCCGAAGAGATGCACGCGTATATCCGCTCTCTCGTAGAAGCTGCCTACGGCAAACAAGTAGCTGAAGACACCACCATCCTCTATGGCGGTTCGTGCAACGAGAAGAACGCAGAAGAACTCTTCTCCAAACCCGATGTAGATGGTGGCTTGATTGGTGGCGCCAGCCTTGTAGCAGAGAAGTTTGTGGCTATCATCAATGCTCGTTAATTATGGCACTTATCAAGACCATCAACCGCAATGGGGAGATCCTCACCCCGAACATCGCCTCCGACGTTTTTATGGCTGAGAATGCCACCATCGTAGGGGATGTCACTGTGGGTGAAGGATGCTCGTTGTGGTTTAACTCCGTCCTCCGTGGCGATGTGAACACCATCACTATTGGCAAACATTGTAATATCCAAGACGGAGCGGTGCTCCACACCCTCTATCAGAAATCGACGATTAGTTTGGGCGACTATGTGTCCGTAGGACATAATGTGACTATCCACGGGGCGCATATCCACAATTATGCACTCTTAGGAATGGGTTCGACTATCCTCGATGATGCAGAGGTAGGAGAAGGCGCTATTGTGGCAGCCAACGCACTCGTGCTCAAAGGCACAAAGATCGGTCCCTACGAGGTGTGGGGTGGCGTTCCTGCTAAGTTCATCAAGAAAGCCGATCCTGCCCAAACAGAGGAAATCAATAAACGCATTGCACATAACTACGCGATGTATTCGACGTGGTACAAATAAACACAACTATGTACAAACGAATTTTACTGAAGTTATCAGGTGAGAGCCTGATGGGACAGCAAGGATACGGCATTGATGCCAAACGCCTTGACAGTTATGCTGAGCAGATACACGAGATTGCACAACAAGGTGTGCAGATCGGTATCGTTATCGGCGGAGGCAACATCTTCCGCGGACTCAGTGGTGCTCAACAAGGTTTTGACCGCGTGAGTGGTGACCAAATGGGAATGCTTGCCACTGTTATCAACTCGCTGGCTTTGCGTTCTGCCCTCCAACAGAAAGGACAGAAAGTGAGACTGCTCACCTCTATCAACATGGCACCTGTCGGAGCGCTCTACGACAAACAAAAAGCCCTCCGTCTATTCGACAAAGGCGAAGTAGTCATCATCGCCGGCGGAACGGGTAATCCGTTCTTTACCACCGACACGGCTTCCGCTTTGCGTGCTATCGAGATCGAAGCGGATATCATGTTCAAAGGCACACGCGTGGACGGTATCTACACGGCAGACCCCGAGAAAGACCCCAAGGCGACTAAATATGATGTTATCACCTACGATGAGATTCTGCAAAAGAACCTGCGTATCATGGATCTCACCGCCATCACCCTCTGCAAAGAGAATAAAATGCCTATCTATGTCTTTGACATGGACACGCCCGGCAACCTGATGAAAGTCATCCAAGGTCAAACCATTGGCACCTTAGTTAAACCGGTCTAAACCCGCTAAACCAGCTAAACTTGTTAAACCAAATAATAAACACCATGATTGAAGTAAAGAAAATCCAATCGGATGCAGAAGAAATGATGCAAGCCGCTGTAATGTTCCTCGATGATGCCCTTGCTCACATTCGTGCCGGCAAGGCTTCTGCTCGTATCTTAGATGCCGTAAAAATCGATTATTACGGTTCGATGACCCCACTCGCTAATGCAGCCACCATCACTACGCCTGATGCTCGTACTATTCAGATTCAGCCGTGGGAGAAGAGCCTGCTTGCCGTCATCGAAAGAGCACTTATCAACTCGAACATCGGGTTGGCTCCTAACAATAACGGCGAGGTTATTCGTCTTATTATCCCTCCGTTGACCGAAGAGCGTCGTCGCGAACTGGCTAAGCAATGTAAGGGCGAAGCCGAGAACGCCAAAGTGTCTATCCGTAACGCTCGTCGTGACGCAATTGACCTGCTCAAAAAACAAATCAAAGAGGGTCTGCCCGAAGATGCAGAGAAAGACGCAGAGAACGAAATGCAAAAAATGCACGATAAGTTCATTAAGATGATTGACGAGGTTTACGCCAAGAAGGAAAAAGAGATTATGACCGTCTAATGAAGGCCCTCATCGTCAAATCAACCAGTACTGCTTATTCCCTTGAGGACGGCTCCACCGCTGTTCTCAAAGGGAATTTCCGTACCAAAGGTATCCGTTCTACCAACCCTGTCGCCGTGGGCGATTATGTCGAGGTAGAACGCCAACTCGATGGCACGCAGTGGATTACGGACATCTATGACCGCAAGAACTACATCATCCGCAAATCGACTAATCTCAGTAAAGAGAGCCATATCCTGGCAGCGAATGTGGATCAGGTGATGCTCCTCGTGACCATCAATCACCCTCAAACCTCAACGACATTTATCGACCGTTTCCTCGCCACTTGCGAAGCCTATCGCGTACCCGTGATACTTGTCTTCAATAAGATTGACCTCTTAACCGATGAGGAACAGGTCTATCTCCAACAACTGCGCGACTTATACGAGTCGCTCCACTACCCCACCTTGGCTATCTGCGCCAAAGAACAGGCGACAGGCGGAGAGGCAGAGAGGCTGAAAGGCGGAGAGGCAGAGAGACGACAGACGATAGACACTATCCGCGAAGCGCTAAAGGGCAAAGTGACCTTGTTCTCTGGTAATAGTGGTGTGGGCAAATCGACTCTTATCAATGCGTTGATGGGCAAAGATGTGACCCGCGTGGCGGACATCTCCCAAGCCCACGACACCGGCATGCACACGACCACCTTCAGTTGTATGTACTTCCTTGAGTCCTTCAGCGATAGCGGTTCTTCAGCCGAAGGCGGTCTTTCAGCCAACGGCGGTCCTTCAGCGAAGCGGTCGTGTGTCATAGACACACCCGGCATCAAAGGCTTCGGTACCTTTGACATGAAGAAGACGGAGGTCAGTCATTATTTCCGTGAGATCTTCCGCATCGGACAAGACTGTCGTTTCTCCGATTGTCTTCACTTACCCGGCACCCCGGGTTGTGCCGTCGTCGAAGCCGTGGAACACGATATCGCTTACTCTCGCTACGAATCTTACGTCAGCCTGCTTGGCGACGCTGACGAAACCAAATATAGATAACTATGATTATACAACTCAAATCACCTTTACACAAAGAGCCCCTACCCCCCTACTCCTCTACTCCTCTACTCCCAAAAGACCAAATCATCGAGGTACTGACCGGTGGGACAGAAGGCATCTTCGTTGAGAAAGTTCAATCGGGCGAAATAGACCTTACCCAGCCTATCTACCTCGTCGCCGGTGGACAAAGTAACTCCCTCGCGGCATCATTAGAGATTTTATCATATATTAATATGAATGGCGGAAAGGGGGAAATTCTATGTTAAGATTAGGAATTATAGGAAAGCCGAGTGACTGGCTCATTGCCTCTATATATGATAAGGAGTCCATCGCCCATAAGTTCGGTTTTGAACTTGTCGATATCCCTATCGAGGAAGTCACTTCGCTCGGCAAAGTCGATGGAGGACAAGAAGGTGCCGAAGTCATTTACCAACGCCTCAAACAACTGGTGGCTAAATATGACCTTTCCGGTCTTACGATTCGTTGTTTTGATTTGCTCACCACCGTCTATAACACGGGTTGTTGGGCTCTGGCTAAACTCAATAGTGAAGGCATTCCCGCTGCCTGCGAAGGAGATGTGCCTACTCTGCTGACGATGATGATTGCCAAACAACTCACCGGCTGTCCCGGCTTCCAAGCCAATCCGGCACGAATAGATCATCCTTCAGCGCAGCGGTCTTACAGTCCGCAGGATGGTCTTTTAGGCGCAGCCGGTCTTACAGCGCAGCGGTCTTCAAGAATGCTCTTTGCCCATTGTACGCTGCCGCTATCGATGTGTGAGCGTTATAGTCTGACCACGCATTTCGAGTCGGGCATTGGGGTGGCTATTCATGGTGAACTGCCCTTAGGCGATTATACTTTAATGAAAATCAACGGAGACGGCACCCGTGTCTTTGCTGAGGATGTGCAACTGATACGCAACCAGTACGAGCCCAACCTCTGTCGCACACAGGTGTGGTTAGAAGTAAGCGAAGAGGCGGTTAAGTATTTCTTAACCCATCCCATAGCCAATCACCACGTCATCGTCCCCGGGCATTGGGCTGCGCAATTAGTTGAAATCACAAATATAAGATAGAAAAGTGCATTTTTATTTGCATATATGAGAAAAAAGTTGTAATCACAATATTGAAAACCGTTTTCATCAACAACAAATAAAAGCGGCGATTCATATTAATGCCGATAAGATAGAATTTTATTAGACTCTTGGACGCGATATTTGTGAAACGCAAATAGAGAAACGTTATGGTGATTCTGTCATACAGATGCTTAGTAAAGATTTACAAAATGTAATACCCGAAGCAAAAGAAGCTGCACAAGCGTTCTTTGAAAAGTTTTGTAAAAAGTGAGTGTCGAGTGACCCTCGACCGACCCTCGACTCAAAAAGATCGTTAAAATACAGAAAAAACACAACAATATTTGCACATATCAAAAAAAAGCAGTAACTTTGCAGCGTTTTTGATATAAGCAAGAACAAAAAACTAATTTATTGTACAATTAAAACGTTTTTTTTAGTATGAAAAAGATGATGTTCATCGCAGCTATCGCTCTTTGCGCTATGGCTTGCGGAAATTGCAGCAAAGAAGGCAAATGCGAAGGCAACTGCGAAGGCAAATGCGAGCAAAAGTGCGAACAAGTTTGCGAACAAGCTGAAGTAGTTGTTGATTCGACTGCTGAAGTTGTAGAAGCTCCTGTAGAAGAAGTTGTAGCTGAGTAATTTAATTCAGTTATTCAAAACAGGTAGCGCTATCATCGTCGATGATGGCGCTTTTTTTTGTACTAATTGCAAGAAATATTTGCACATATCAAAAAAAAGTCGTACCTTTGCAGGCGCAAAGGTTTTTTAACGATTGATTTATGAAAACTGTACTCGATAAATTAGCTGCCCTTAGGGCATTGATGAAAGCCAATAACTTGGCTGCGTATATCATTCCTGCAAACGACCCTCACGCCAGCGAATATATGGCTCCACACTGGATGGAGACCGCTTGGCTCACCGGATTCAAAGGCGAAAGCGCAACCGTCGTTGTCACTATGGACGAAGCCGTCCTATTCACCGACAGCCGTTACTACCTCCAAGCCGAAGCCGAACTGCAAGGCACTACCATCCAACTGATGCGTGCCAGCGATGTCGATTGCCCTACGGTCAACCAGTGGTTGATTGACCGCTTCGCTGATGGAGCAAGGAACAAGGACAAAGGACAAAGGATTGGTGTGAATCCGGAGATGTGGAGTATCAATGACTTCAAGAACCTAAAAAAGGAAGTGGAAAGTGAAAGTGAGTCCTACGGAGTCAAAGTGGTGTCGATTGACCTTATTCGCGAACTGTGGACAGAAGGGCGACCCGAGATACCGACAAATCCTATCTACGAATATAAAGAAGAATATGCCGGCGAATCCGTTGCCTCTAAACTGCAACGCGTTCGCGAAGCCATCAAAGCCAAAGGCGCAGACACTATCGTCATCAGCGAATTAGACGAGATCGGCTGGCTACTCAATATCCGCGGAACAGATGTCGATTATACCCCCTGCGCTATCGCCTACGTTGTGGTAGAACAAACACACTGCACCCTCTTCATCAACCCCGCCAAACTGACCAACGAGGTACGCACTTACCTAAAACAAATAGGCGTAGAGACGAAAGAGTACGAGGAAGTGTTTGTATATCTGAACAAGGAGCAAGGACAAAAGACAAAGGACATTAAAGTGATGATGGACGGGAACCGCGTAAACCAGCGATTATACGAAGCCGTAGGACAGGAAAACGCCATCGTGGTCAGTCCCAGCCCCGTACAAGTGATGATGTCCATCAAGAACGAAACAGAGATAGAGGGCGAACGCAAAGCACACATCGTGGACGGCGTAGCATTGGTGAAGTTCCTCCATTGGATGAAAGACCGCTGCGCTGAAAGACTTTCTGAGATTGATTTGGCGGATAAGTTGCACGAGTTCAGGGCGATGAACGAACACTTTACCGATGAGAGCTTTGCTACGATTGCCGGTTGGAAAGGCAATGGAGCCATCGTACATTACCACGCGGAACCCGAAGCGTGCGCTACCGTAGAAGGCGACGGTGTACTGCTATTAGATAGCGGAGGTCAATACTTAGAAGGTACAACAGATATCACCCGCACCCTCTGGATCGGCGACCCGACTCGCATCCCCGCCGAAGTGAAACACGATTATACCTTAGTGCTGAAAGGACACATCGCCCTCGCGAAAGCACGTTTCCCCAAAGGCACACGCGGAAACCAATTAGATGTACTCGCACACCAATATATGTGGGCAGAAGGTATCACCTACGGACACGGTACCGGGCACGGTGTAGGACACTTTATGGGCTGCCACGAAGGACCCGCTAATATCCGAACCGATAACAACACCAACCCTATCCAACTCGGGAATATCTTCTCCGACGAACCCGGTATCTACCGCACAAACGAGTACGGGATACGAATTGAGAATTTGGTAGTCACAACCGGAATAAGGAACAAGGACAAAGGACAAAGGACATTTGAAAGAACTACGGGAGAGACGTATTACGAGTTTGAGGTGCTGACACGTTGTCCGTACGATAAGAACTTGATGGAACTCAATATGCTCACCGCCGAGGAGAAAGAGTGGATCAATGCCTACCACGCGTTAGTATATAAAGACTTAGCCCCTCTGCTCGATGACGAGGAAGCAAAGTGGCTACAAAAACAATGTACTGCAATATGTTAGAAGAGATATTAACAAAACAAGTTAAAGCCATCGTTAAGGACCTATACGGAATAGAGGTCGAGGACAAGATGGTACAGTTGCAAAAGACCCGTCCCGAGTTTGAAGGACAGATCACCCTCGTGGTCTTCCCATTCGTCAAAGCCGCGCGCAAAGCACCTCTAGTCGTTGCAACAGAAATCGGCGATAAGTTAGTGGAAAGTGAAAGTGAAAGTGAAAGTGAAAGTGTTGTAGAGAAATACAACGCGGTGCAAGGGTTTTTGAACCTCACGATTGCAAGTTCGTTCTGGCTTAGTCAGTTAGACGCGATCATCAAAGACGAGCACTATGGTCAAGCGCCTAAGCGCAACCAATTGATGATGATCGAGTATTCGTCTCCGAACACGAACAAACCGCTTCACCTTGGTCACGTGCGCAATAACCTACTCGGTTATGCGATAGCGAACATCCAAGCCGCCTGCGGTTGGGACATTGTGAAGACGAACATCGTCAACGACCGCGGTATCCACATCTGCAAGTCAATGTTGGCGTGGAAACTGTTTGGCAATGACGAGACACCCGAATCGTCGGGAAAGAAAGGTGACCACCTAATCGGCGACTACTACGTTCGTTTTGACAAAGAGTACAAGAAACAGATCGCCGAACTCATGGCTACCGGTTTAGACGAGGAGACGGCGAAAGCACAAGCACCTCTTATCCAACAAGCCCAGCAGATGCTGTTCCAGTGGGAACAAGGCGACCCCGAAGTAAGACAACTATGGGCAACGATGAATAGTTGGGTCTATGCCGGTTTTGACGAGACCTATAAACGGTTGGGTGTAGATTTTGACAAGATATACTACGAAAGCCAAATCTATTTAGAGGGCAAAGGCGAAGTGGAGAAAGGACTGGCACAAGGCAGTTTCTACCGCCGCGAAGATGGTAGCGTCTGGGCAGACCTAACGAAAGATGGCTTAGACGAGAAACTACTCCTGCGTAAAGACGGCACCTCCGTTTATATCACCCAAGATATCGGAACGGCTAAGATTCGTTTCCAAGACTACCCGATTAACAAGATGGTTTATGTGGTAGGAAACGAGCAAGAGTACCACTTCCAAGTGCTGTCTATCCTACTCGACCGCCTCGGTTTCCCGTTTGGCAAAGAGTTAGTGCATTTCTCCTATGGAATGGTCGAACTGCCTAACGGCAAGATGAAAAGTCGTGAAGGAACGGTCGTGGATGCCGACGATTTGATCGATAAGATGATTAGTGATGCCAAACAGATCAGCAAGGACAAAGTGAACACTTTGCCAGACATCACAGAAGAGGAAGCCAACGACATCGCCCGCAAAGTGGGATTGGGTGCGCTCAAATATTTTATCTTGAAGGTCGATCCAAAGAAGAATATGCTCTTCAACCCCGAAGAGAGTATCGACTTCAACGGAAACACGGGTCCGTTCATTCAATACTCGTTTGCCCGGATCCAATCTATATTGCGCAAGGCACCGGAAACTCCGGATCGCTCTGCTCTTCCGGATATTCCGGCTATACAGCTCAACGAGAAGGAACAGTTATTGATTCAGCGTTTGGCGGATTATCCGGCCGTAGTCAAACAAGCAGGAGAGGAGTTCTCTCCGGCCGTCATTGCCAACTACGCTTACGCACTGGCTTGTGATTTTAATTCGTTCTATCACGACTACTCAATCCTCAACGAACCCGATACCGCCCTTAAGAATCTGCGTATCCGACTATCGTTTGCGGTAGCGAAAGTGCTAAGAAGTGCTATGCAGTTACTCGGTATCGAGATGCCGGAGAGGATGTAGTGGAAAGTGAAAGTGAAAGTTTTTATAGTATGACAACAACGGAGATACAAACGATCAAACAGCGGTTTGGGATTATCGGTAATAATCCGCAATTAAACCGCGCCATCGAGGTAGCCGTACAAGTGGCTATCACGGATCTGTCCGTGCTCATCACCGGCGAATCGGGTTCGGGTAAGGAAGTCTTTCCCCAGATTATTCACGCCTTCTCCAACCGCAAACATGGTCCGTATTTCGCAGTGAACTGCGGAGCAATACCCGAAGGCACTATTGAGAGTGAACTCTTTGGTCACGAGAAAGGTGCCTACACCGATGCCAAAGCCGAACGCAAAGGATATTTCGAGATTGCCAATGGCGGTACTTTGTTCTTAGACGAGGTGGGCGAGTTGCCCCTCTCGACACAAGTGAGACTATTACGCGTGTTAGAGACTGGTGAGTTCATTAAGATGGGGTCGAGTGTGGTACAAAAGACGAATGTGCGCGTGGTGGCTGCCACAAACCTCGATATCCCGCGTGCTATCCAAGAAGGGCGGTTTAGGGAAGACCTTTACTATCGCCTCAACACGGTAGAAATCAAAGTGCCTGCCCTACGCGAGCGCAAGGAAGATATCCCATTGCTCTTCCGCAAGTTCGCTGTCGATTTCAGTGAGCGTTATCGAATGCCCACCATCCGACTGAACGAGGAAGCCGGTCAGTTACTACAGAACTACTACTGGAACGGAAACGTGAGACAACTTAAAAACGTTGCCGAACAGATATCTATCATGGAAGCTAACCACGACATCAATGCCGCTACTTTGCGCAAATACTTGCCCGAAGCCGGCAACCAAACGGGATTAGCCTTAACCCACACTGCCACCCAAACAGACACGTTCATGAACGAACGCGAACTGCTGTATAAGGTCCTCTTTGATATGAAAAAAGATATGGCAGACTTGCGACGCGACCTCAACGACTTGAAGAATAACAGTCACACTTCCCTATCCCCTTCGCAACCCACCTACAACCCCGACGAATATCAGGTGGCAGAGGTCATGCACGACGAACCTATCCTATCGAAAGAGGAAGAGGAGAAGGAAAAGATTCTTAAGACCTTGGAGAAATATCCTAACCGCAAAGAGGCCGCCGAACAACTACGAATGTCCGAACGCACCCTCTATCGGAGACTCAAAGAATACGGATTATAGGAAGGACAAAGGAACAAGCGCCCAAAGGGCTACAAAGGACAAAGGACAAATTATGAAGTATTTATATTATATATTATTATGTGGGGTGTTGGCGAGTTGCACGATCTCGTATAAGTTTAATGGAGCGAGTATTGACTACAGCACCACCAAAACGATTGCTATTGCGGACTTTCCGAACAATGCAGCATTAGTACACCCACCTTTGAGTAATCAGTTGAGCGAGGAGATACGCGACCTGTTTATTCGTCAGACGCGTCTGACCGTAGAACGAAAAAGCGGAGACTTGGAGTTAGAAGGCGAGATTATCGGTTACGAACTAACACCTATGGGTATTGGTGCAGACGGTTTCTCGGCAGAGACGAAGTTAACGATGACTATTCGCGTTCGATACACGAATAATGTCAATCCCGATGACAGTTTTGAACGCACTTATTCCGCCTATCAGACCTTCGACTCCAAACAGATGCTCACCGATGTACAAGATGCACTTTGCGAGACGATGGTGAAGGAATTAGCCGAAAATATATACAATGATACCGTCGCAAAGTGGTAAAAATAGCCCTTTAAGCAAAAAAAATAGAATTAAATTTGCATAATTAAAAAAAATGTCGTAACTTTGCATGCTCAAATTGTAGAATTGTTTAATTATTAAAAAATACAACTATGTATATCGCATTTACTATTATCATTGTTATCCTCTCTATTTTGCTGGTTTTGTTAGTATTAGTGCAAAATAGTAAAGGTGGAGGTTTAGCCTCTGGTTTTGCCAGTGGAAACCAAGTTTTAGGTGCTCCGAAGACCACCGATGTTTTGGAAAAAGCCAGTTGGACACTTGCTGCTCTGATTGTTGCTTTGAGTATTTTTGCTGCCGGCTTCAACAAAGCGCAACAAAACGTTGTGACTGAGGAGAGTGCTATCGTGGAGCAAGTACAACAAGCAGCTGAAGAATTAGACGCTGCTGCTTTACCAGCTGCTCCTGCGGAAGAATCCGCCGAGTAAGCAAATAAGCATGTAATAGGGATACAGAATCTCTAATAATAAGGCTATCCACAGAGAGACTTTCGGGTCTCTCTTTTTTATGAGTGTATATTCAAACGGGAACTTAACCAAAAGAACGAAAGGACAAAGCAACTGAATCAGATTGGCTATCATCACGACACTGCCAAAACGTATAATGTCTTTATCGGTATAGAACGGAGCCTTGCCTGCCCACCGCATCCGTTGATGCAGAAGTTCTCGCAAAGACTCTTTCGGTGCCACCTCCGCCTCGTACTCCTCACTATCCGCACAAGTGATCACCCAATGACGACGTTTAGCACTTTCTAATAGAAACATGTCATCTCCACTCGGCACCTCGGGGTGTAGGTCTTCGTAAGCCTCTAACCACAAATCCCTTTTAACGATGAGGTTCGCACCCGAACACAAGACGGCGTGTTTTTTCTTGGCAGTGGCCATCGTCACTTGCTGTAGCGCTGCATATTCAGCTTGTTGCAATCGGCATAGTAATGACCCCGAGCCTTCGGACATGTGCAAAGGTAAGATAATCAAATCCGCATCCAACGGCGGTGTAGCCGTAGGCGGGATAATATCATCATCTTGCATCCAGACATATTCGTCTGTGGCAGCGGAGATGAGTTTATGCAAGGCAAACTTCTTGCCCTTACCTTCATCGTTTATGCCTTTGCGCGGGATAATAACTTGCATAACTGTTCTGTAAATTGCGGATAAGACTTGCCTATACACTGTTCATCGTCCACCTCAAACCCTGCCGCCATCGCAGCCATCGCTATCCGGTGGTCGTGAGCGGTTATCACACGCTGTCCTTTCGGTGTAGCGAGCATCGCTTGCACCGTCTCAATACGGTTACTCTCCTTATAGCGCAGGTTCTCTATCCCTGTTGCCTGTAACCTGCATCCTAACACCTTACACGTCATCGCTACCGCAGGATAGAGGTCAGGACAAGACGCAAAGTCGTAGTTCAGTACAGTGGGAAGTTCGACGGCTTCGCGATGTAGAGTAATCCCCTGCGGAGTCGATTCAGTATGTACTCCCAAAGACTCAAACACCTGTGCAGCGCCCCTATCGCCTTGTATCGAGTCTAGGCTGAGTTGAGGCATCGTGATCTCTCCCCCGTAGATAGCAACATATTCGTACCAAAACGCCGCAGCTGACCAGTCGGCTTCTAATGGGTTATGGTTTATGGGTGATTGGTAATTTTGAATGAGGGCACGCGTCATCTCTATATACGGAGAAGCGGGTACTTGACAATCAACACCAATGAGTTCAAGTGCGGACACAAACTGTGTTGACATCGTTGTATCTACGCTCTGAGGTTGTTTGTTTAATCGTCTTCCACGAATATGTAACGGTGGAAAACCCGTCTGACCCATATAAGTAATGTCCGCTCCCATTGACCGCAGCGCGTCCACCAATGGACCGATAGGGCGTTGGTGCATTCGTTCGCAGCCGTCAAGTACCACCTCACAATCGGGAAGTTGAGCGCAGTACGCCGTCAGGAAACGAAATGCAGTGCCGGCATTTTCCACATTCAGCGTCAACAATCCTTCAGTCCGAAGGACGGTCTTACAGCGAAGCGGTCTTTCAGCGAAGCAATCTTTTAGGCGAAGCCGGTCAAGGGCTGTTTTCAACAGCACCACATCTTGCGGCATAAGCGAGGTGACCTCCAAGAGGGGGTCACCATGCATAGCCTGTAGTATCAATAGCCTGTTGGCTATACTCTTCGATATAGGAAGTTTTATATTCAATTCACCTCCGGCAAGTTGCCATAATCGCGTGAATAGCGCAAGTGTTGTTCGATATAACTCTCCGTGAAATCGAGGCGGACATTGGTAATCTCGCCATCGGCATTACTCTCCACGATATATCGAGGATTGACAAAACCCTTGTACGGAGCAAGGTTGAGGGCAGCGTAACGCTCTAACACCTCTTTGTGCAAGTCTTGGTTGACCTTAACGGCATAACGCTCTACCAACTCTTTGCCTGCAAGATAATCGCCTTCGGAAGTGATACGTTGTACCTCTTTGAGCAGTTCGCCAAACAGACGACGCAGTCCCTCGTAATCGTTGACTTGGAGATAAGTCTTTCCGTCGCGTTGGATGAGTTCAACCTCTTTATTCGTAGCGTGGTCATAAACCCAGTTAGCAATCAATGCGCGATCACGCATGTGCGCTTCCTCGATGTCTTTGCCGGGTTCGATACGAACGAGTTGAGTCATCAGACCATTCATCATCTGTTGGTAATAGCCCGCCTTATAAGCATCCTTATTCGGCAGCAAACCAAGTTCAACCAGTTTGGCATCGCCCAGATAGTACAATCCGAACAAGTCTGCACGAGCTTCTTCGATGGTGGAAGCGTGCTCTTTGAGCGAGGTCTTGGTGACGTTCGGCATCAGTTGCCCTGAACCGTGACCAACACATTCGTGCAGGTCGGTGTGCAGGTCGCCACAAATAACGCCATAATCGTCCATCAGTTGGCGAGTTGCCTCGTCAATGACGTATTCCTCGTTGAAACCGTTGCCTTTAGCGGCTTCGGAATAAGCGTGCGAGATATTGTCGATACTGACGGACTTACTGCCGTAAGCCACTCTGATCCACGACGCATTTGGCAAGTTGATACCGATAGCAGTAGCGGGATAGGTGTCGCCGGCTAACATCGTGGCCGTAATCACTTTGGCGGTCACACCTTTGACTTCGGCTTTCTTATATTTAGTATCGGTGGTCGAATGGTCTTCAAACCATTGTGCATTCTCGGAAATGAGTTGGGTACGTTTGGTTGCCTCTAAGTCTTTGAAGTTCACCAACGACTCCCAAGCACCCGTCACGCCTAACGGATCGCCATACGTCTCTGTAAATCCGTTCACATAGTCAATACGGCTATTGAGATCTTGCACCCAAGCGATACAGTAGTCGTTAAACGCCTGCAAATCACCGGTCTCGTTGAACTCAATCATCTTCTCGATGGCTAAGCGTTGTTCCTCGGTCTCGGCAAGCGGAAGGGCTTTCTTGAGCCAATAAACCACTTTCTCCAAAGCGAGACCATATAACCCGCCCACTTTATACACGCGCTCGTAGATGTGACCTTTCTCGTCTTTGCAGAGTTGGCTATTGAGTCCTATCCACAAGGGTTGAGCGGAGTTATCTTCGTGTTTGACGTACCATTGTTCGGCTTCGGCTTGGGTCACCCCTTTACCATAGTAGTTTCCCGCAGAAGTCATCACCAGGTCTGCCCCTTGTGCTTGATTCATTCGTTTGGCCATCAACTCGGGGTTGAACATAACTTCTAACACCTCATCACTGAGGGTATAATCGGTCTTAGCTAACGCATTGACAAACCACTCGCGTGTGAACTCGGGCAAGAACTTATCCTCCGAATAGTGGTGATGAATACCATTACTGAACCACACACGTTTGAGGTATTTCTCCATCAACGCAAACGCTTCCTCGTTTTGATTGGGATAGTAACGATAGACGTGCTCTAAGGCGTGGCGAATAGAGAGGTTATAGCGGCAGTTCTGATCATAGATGATATCGCGTCCGTTAGCCGCAGCCTCGGACAGGTAGTAAAGCATCGTTTTTTGCTTGAGCGTCAGCTCATCAAAACCGGGCACTTGGTACCGCAATATCTCTAAATCGTAAAACTTATCCACCGTGTATTCAAATTTCTGTTCTTTCTGACAAGCTATCAGTGCCATAGCAGCGATAGCGATTATTGACAATTTTTTCATAAACTCTAAACATTAAGCAATGAAGTACTAAATCCGTTCGAGTACGGTTTGTACGAGTTGTTTGATTCTGGGTTTATAATCGGTGTTGGCGGCTTCTATCTTACGTTGGGCAATGACGCAGCAAACGGTCATAGCTTTGTGTCCCATCAATAGTCCCAAGCCTGCTATGCAACTGCCCTCCATCTCGTAGTTCGTGATCCGTTGACCTTCGTAACGGAAATCGGTAATACGCTCATTGATATCGGGTACGGCAATCGGGCAACGCAACACGCGACCTTGCGGGCCATAGAAACCGTTGGCAGCAATCGTACAACCGCGCATCATATCATTTCCTGCTATACGATTAACTAACTCCTCGTTAGCAGCTACCACGTAAGGACGAGCCGCCTTAGCAGGATAATGGATAAAGTCCACCAAAGCTTGTTCAAAACCGAGGTCGGCTACGCGGTCGCGTCCGTCATAGAAAGCCAACACTCCATCAAAACCGATGGATTTTTGGCTTACGAGGAAAGTACCCAACGGGATATCCTCTTGCATCCCTCCGCATGTTCCTACTCGCACAATCTCAAGACTGCGCTTAACCGCTTTCTCCTCGCGCGTGGCATAGTCCACGTTGGCAAGGGTATCAATCTCGTTCATCACGATATCGCAGTTATCGGTACCGATACCCGTCGAGATACAGGATATACGTTTACCTTTGTACTTACCGGTGATGGTGTGGAACTCCCTACTCTGCACATCGCATTCGATACTGCCTTCGTCAAAGAACGAAGCCACCATGTTCACGCGGTCTTGGTCACCGACTAAGATAATCTTATCCGCGAGGAACTCGGGACGAAGATGAAGGTGAAAAGCGCTTCCGTCTGCATTGATGATCAGCTGGGAAGCCGGAAAAATCTTACTCATGCTTCTCCTCCTCCAAAAGACATCGGAGCAATCGAACCCGGAGCCGGTTGTCCATTCAAATGTATCTTACCAAACTGATTCTCGTATTTAGCGATATTGTCTTGCAAAGCGAACAGCAGTTTCTTCGCATTTTCGGGTGTAAGAACCACACGAGACTTCACATTGGCTTGTTTCAGACCCGGCATCATTCTCACAAAGTCCAACACGAACTCTGAAGACGAATGCGCCACGATAACTAAGTTTGCGTAAACCCCATCTGCCACCTCGGGCGTGAGGTTAATGTTTAATTTTTGTTCTTCCATAGTAGTATAGTTTTTACCATTTATCTCCTTTATATAGTTTTCTTGTTACCATCAGATAGATCTGCACTAACGGCATTGCCACCTCGTAAAACACAATCTCTATTCCCCAGCGTGGGTGACGCCATTCTCGTATGGCGAGGTTCAATGCCACCAACTCCCACATCCAACGAATGAGCATCAACGCTAAGGCGGCTAATTTGATCAGCGGCGAGCCTATTACTAATAGCACAACCAACAACGCATAGCATAAACCTCTCGTCATCGGTTCCCACATCAATTGCCATTTGCTGCGCAGCGAGTAGTGAGGTGCTACACTCAAGTGACGGCGTTTCTGTTCCACCCAACTCTTCCAATTCGGCTTTGCCAAAGACCAAGTCACACTATCCGCACTCGTCACCACTTGGGTATTGGTTTTGTTTGCCACTTTGTTGACAAACAGGTCATCGTCACCGGCTCGCGTGTTCAGTTGCTCTGCAAACCCTCCCACTTCAAAGAAAAACGCTTTGCGATACGCTAAGTTCCGCCCTACTCCCATATACGCTCTCCCTAATCGCGCTGCACTCAGATAATGGAGCGCATTAAACTGCGTGTCGTATTGTATCCATCTATTCAGAAGGGTGTCTTGTTCAAAATATCCGCCGTACCCTAACACAATCTGCGTCTGGGGTTGAGCAAAACCCTTCATCATCTCGCTAATCCAATGATTAGACTCAGGACAGCAGTCGGCATCGGTCAATAGCAGATAATCATATTTCGCTGCCTTAGCGGCTAAGGTGATACCTAATTTCTTAGAACTCACCACCCGCGCCTCCAAAGGCACAAACGTTGTCCGTAGCTTATGGCTTTGCACCATATAGGTGGCGATTACCTCTGCGGTGCGATCCATCGACCCATCATTGACCACGATGACCTCGTATTCGGGATAATCCTGCGTGAGTAACCGATGCAGGTATCGCTCCAAGTTCTCCTCCTCATTGCGGGCACACACCACCACCGTCACCGGCGGAAGCTCACTTTCACTTTCACTTTCACTTTTAGGGGCCTTGAGGGCTCCTATCAACCCAAAATATACCCCTTGATACACCACGGCAGCGAACATCACGTCTAACGTGAGCCACTCCCACCAACTAATATCAATAAACAAGGCATACATTATCTACCCAAAATGTGTTTCCGTCGTGTCCAATAAACGCCTCATAGCAGCCCGAAGAGATCATCAACACCATGTGTGTCGGTTCGTCGTCGCTATAGCCCACTTCGTTCACCTTCACCATCTCACCCTTACTGTTCTTCGTGCGGAACTTATGTTGGTTCAGTCCCTCATAATCTTGGTAGTTAGGCTGTTGGGTGATATCGCCATAACGAATAGGCACACGGTGACCGTTCACCCATTCGGGGATATCTTTCCATATACGTTCATAACCCGTTCCTACTCGGTAGGCATAGACTTTCCCATTCTCCTCCCAACGTTTCTGCATGTAGATATAAATCTCCGCGCAGTCGCGTCCCGGAATAAGTCTTGGACGGGCTACGGCTTTGGCGTATGTCACGGTGTCGCTCTCTGCCACTTTAGCTTTATAATCGAGTTGCAGAGCAATCGGATGCCCCGTAAAAGGAATACCAAAATCGACCACACTATAAGGGTCATTGGCGGCTTTCAAAGGTACCGGCTCGTAGGTCCAACCCAAGAAGATTGTTCCTGCTATCTGTAATTTCAGATCCATGCTGAGAGCCACCACATCCTCTAACTTACAATCCATTCGACAGCACCAACCGGTACTATCGCGGCGTTCAGGGCGCGTCGTTCCACTCACTTTGTCTAAGCCTAAGACGCGAGCGTAGGCATTGCTCACCGACCACGGGTTACCATTGAGACCGTAATAATAAGGGATAGCGCCATTGATGGTATCCGTTGGACCAATGGCATAAATCGTCTTGAGTTTACCACTCAACAGTTTCGATTCCGTAATGTTTCTCACCACCCATTGCTCAAAATCCCCAAACGGGATAGGCTCGATGCGTTCCTCTGCATACGTAGAACTGATAATCGCTAAAAAAGCAAGGATGGATAAGTAAATCTTCTTCATATAAGTAATTAAATCTATAATTTTACAACTTTTACGGCAAATTAGGGTGCAAAGATAGAAAAAATTCTTGATATTTGCAAATATATTTGCACAAATCGACTTTTTTTTGTAATTTTGCAGTCGAAATGAATACGTTTGGTCAAACTTTTAGTTTTACAAGCTTTGGTGAGTCGCACTCCGCAGCCGTTGGAGGCGTACTCGATGGCGTGCCCGCAGGCATAACGATTGACCTCAATCTCGTTCGTTCCGAACTACTTCGCCGAGCCGGTCGTGGCACTCCGTTGCCCAGTCCTCGTGCAGTCACAGAACCCGATGAAGTGGAGTGGCTTAGTGGTGTACTCGATGGTAAGACGTTAGGTACGCCTATCGCGTTTATCATAAGGAACGCACACGCACGACCTGAGGATTATGAGATCTTCCGTCACCATTGCCGTCCTGCTCACGCGGACAAGGTCTATGAACTCAAATACGGTCTTCGCGACCACCGCGGAGGCGGTCGCGCCTCTGCTCGCGAGACGGCAAGTCGGGTGGTAGCAGGAACGGTAGCCAAACAACTCTTAGCAGAGCAAGGGATTCATATTGAGGCACAAGTGACGCAGGTTGGCTCGACCACTGACCCTACTCTCTTTGAGACAGAAGTACGCAACGCCGCAGCGCAAGGCGATTCGATAGGCGGTATCATCACCTGTACCGTCAAAGGCTTACCTGTAGGCATTGGCGAACCTATCTTCGCCAAGTTGCAGAGCCACTTGGCGTTTGCGATGCTCTCCATCAATGGCTGCAAAGGCTTCGACTACGGCAGTGGTTTTGCCGGTGTGACGCAGATGGGCGAACAAGCCAACCAAGTCAGTGGAGGAATCAGTGGGGGTATCAGTGACGGTACCGACTTACAGTTCCGCGTGGTCTTCCGCCCTACCCCAACGACCCCTAAAGCCGTAGCCAAGATGGGGCTTGACCCCGCACAAACCCATCTAAGGATGGATGCCTGTATCGTCTTCCGCGCCGTCCCCATCGTCGAAGCCATGACCGCCCTCACCCTCCGCAACATGCAAGGATAAATGGTCCGATAAATGGTAAATGGTCCAATAAATGGTAAATAGTAAATAGTCAAATTGTCAATAACTTTATGTACTTCTCATTTCGCCCTTTCATTCGTCCCATGCTTTGGGGTTGCGAACAATGGATATTATCGGCTTATCCGAATATGGAGTCCACGGTTAAGAACGGACTTTATGCCGGCAAGACCTTGAGCCAACTGATAGTTGAGCTCGGTCCTGCGTTGTTAGGTAAAGACCTTTACGAGCGTTACGGCAATGAGTTTCCGTTGCTCATTAAGTTCATTGAGGCGAAGATGCCTCTTTCTATTCAGGTACACCCCACCGATGAACTTGCCATCAAACAGGGCAAAGGCAAAGTCGGTAAGACGGAGATGTGGTATGCCCTGCCCGACCAAGACAATGCGTCTTTGTTGACAGGTCTCACCACTCCCCTCACGCCCGAGACCTACGCGCAACATGTGGCTCAGCACACGATTGTAGAGGATCTGGCTTGCTATCACCCCCAAGAAGGCGACTGTTTCTTCCTTCCTGCCGGACGTATTCACGCTATCGGAGCAGGCTGTCATCTGTTGGAGATACAGCAGTCCAGCGATGTCACCTATCGTATCTACGATTATGACCGCACAGACGCTAATGGCAACCGACGCGAATTGCACACGGCTTTAGCAGCGGAGAGTATTGACTACACCATCCTGCCCGACTATCAGACGCACTATGAGCGCAAGCACAATGTTCCGATGCCGCTTGTGCAATGCCCTTATTTTGAGACGACAGCATACGAAGTCACGGACCGCGTCACCATTGACTGGCACGACCAAGACCGTTTTCTTGCGCTTATCGTCACCAAGGGCGAAGGCACGCTCACCATTGATGGCGAGGCAGTGAAGGTCCAATCGGGTGACACCCTCCTCCTTCCGGCTACGACTTCTAAAATAGAGGCTTGCGGCTCTCTCACTTTCGTTACAGCAACTTTATAGACTGCCACGAGACTGCCAAATTGGCAGTGATTGTGGTTTGGCACAAGTCTTGTGATTAGTTAACTAGATGAACTAGACAAACTAGGTAAACTAGATTAACTAAAAAACAAATATATGAACAAGACTGAAAACCTAAACAAGTTTGCGATAAACTTGTGTGAAAGAGCGCAATCGGGGAAATTAGACCCCGTCATCGGACGAGACGACGAGATCCGTCGTGTGTTACAAATCCTTTCGCGTCGAACGAAGAACAACCCTATTCTCATTGGCGAACCGGGTGTGGGTAAGACTGCCATCGCAGAGGGACTGGCGCACCGAATCATTCGTGGCGACGTGCCCGAGAACCTCAAAAAGAAACTAATCTACTCCCTCGATATGGGTGCCCTCATTGCGGGTGCTAAGTACCAAGGCGAGTTCGAGGAACGCCTCAAAGGGGTTATCAACGAAGTGGTGGAAGCTGCCGGTGAGATTATCCTTTTCATTGACGAGATACACGTGCTCGTGGGTGCCGGTAAGAGTGCCGGAGCCATGGACGCTGCAAACATCCTCAAACCCGCATTGGCGCGAGGCGAGTTGCGCGCTATCGGTGCTACCACCTTGGACGAGTACCAAAAGTATTTCGAGACGGATAAAGCCCTTGAGCGTCGTTTCCAAAAAGTGATGGTCAACGAGCCCGACGAGTCGGCAACGATCTCTATCCTGCGCGGACTGAAAGAGCGTTACGAGACACACCACCGCGTGCGTATTCAAGACGATGCCCTCATCGCTGCTGTCACCCTTTCCAACCGCTATATCACCGACCGTTTCCTGCCGGATAAAGCAATCGACCTCATCGACGAGGCAGCTGCTAAACTGCGACTGGAAGTGGATTCCGTACCCGAAGTCATTGACGACTTAGAGCGACAAATCAAACAGTTGGAGATTGAGCGCGTGAGCCTCACCCCCGACCCCTCTCCTAAAGGCGAGGGGAGCAATAAAAATGCGAAGATTGCTGTTATTGAGAAACAGTTGGCTGAACTGAAGGCGAAAGATAAGAAATTGCGTGCGCAATGGGACAAGGAGAAAGGGTATGTCACCACAATCCAAAACGAGAAAGCGAACATCGAGACGATGAAACATCAAGCCGAAGTGGCAGAACGCGAAGGCAATTACGAACAAGTCGCTCGCCTTCGTTACAAGGATATACCCGCTGCCGAAGCGAACATCAAAACGGCTCAAGAGAGGCTGAGAAGTGAAAGTGAAAGTGACGCCCTGCGGGCTAGTGAAAGAACCACTTTGATCAAAGAGGAGGTTACGGGCGAGGACATTGCGGATATAGTAGCCAAGTGGACGGGTATTCCGGTCAGTAAGATGATGCAATCCGAGCGCAATAAACTGCTCGCGTTAGAGGAAGAGTTGCACAAACGTGTCATTGGTCAAGACGCTGCTATTGAGGCTGTTAGCGATGCTATCCGTCGTTCACGCGCCGGACTGCAAGACCCTAAACGCCCGATAGGTTCGTTTATCTTCTTAGGCACAACCGGTGTGGGTAAGACCGAGTTAGCGAAAGCCTTGGCAGACTACCTCTTCGATGACGAGAACATGCTCACGCGTATCGACATGAGTGAGTACCAAGAGAAATTCTCGGCAACGCGTCTGATTGGAGCGCCTCCCGGATACGTGGGTTATGATGAGGGCGGTCAACTGACCGAAGCCATCCGCCGCAAACCCTACTCCGTCATATTGTTTGACGAGATAGAGAAAGCCCACCCCGATGTGTTTAATGTGCTGTTGCAGTTGTTAGACGATGGACGTTTGACGGATAACAAAGGGCGTACAGTGAACTTCAAGAACACACTGATTATCCTCACCTCTAACCTCACCGAGGAGCAACTCCGCGCCCAAGTGCGCCCCGAGTTCATCAACCGTATTGACGACATCATCCATTTTGGTGAACTGACCGAAGACGATATCCGCCAAGTGGTGACACTCCAGATAGAACGTGTACACAAGATGTTAGAGCAGAGTGATATTGACTTGCGCGTCACAGACGATGCCATCGACTATATCGCCAAGGAGGGTTATGATCCTGCTTTTGGTGCTCGACCGGTCAAGAGGGCGTTGCAGCGGTTAGTGCTCAACGAACTGAGTAAGGCGATCATTGCAGGTAAAGTCAACACCTCCCAACCGGTGATTGTCGAACTCAAAGACGGAGAGTTGCATTTTAAGAATTAAACTATTCTATATGCAAAGAAAACAGAAGGGCTACCCTGCGGTAACCCTTCTTGCTACTATCGTTTTACTACCGATGCACCCCTTGCGCATTTTCTGTGGAGAAAGTGGACGAATATTAAGGAAGCCCCCTCCCGACCTCTCCTTAAAAGGGGAGGAGAAAAGATGGTGATGAACACATTTTTTTATGTTTTTTTAGGAAAAGACAATATTTTTTAATCACAACCTCCCGAACGAAAACCTCACAACTTCCCGAACAAAAACCTCACAATTTCCCGAAAAAGTAAATTTTTATTAAAAAACATTTGCATAATTCATTTATTTTTAGTACCTTTGCAGCGTTTTTCAAAAAATCAATATATGGCGAACAGATTTACATACAAAAAACGAGTAGCAGATGCCTTGTTGTGGCGTAAATTACAAGGAAAAGGCGCAGTGTTGATTGAGGGTCCAAAATGGTGTGGGAAAACGACAACGGCACTACAATTAGCAAAGAGTGCTCTCTTGCTCGGCAAAAAAGAGATATTAGACAAGAGCAAAGAGTTGGTCGAGTTTAACTCCTCTCTATTGTTACAAGGAGACACTCCTCGCTTGCTGGATGAGTGGCAGACTATTCCCGCGTTATGGGATGCCGTAAGAAGTGAAGTGGATGAGCGGCATCTTTTTGAGCAATTCATATTAACCGGTTCTTCCGTTTTGCCTGAAGCATCTGATACTATTCATAGTGGAACCGGTCGCATTGGACATATATTGATGCGACCGATGAGTTTATATGAGTCCGGAGATTCAAATGGAACGGTTTCGTTAGCTGATTTATTCGCTGGTAAGGAATTAGGTATTTGTCAAAATACGCTAACGATGAGTGATATATGCTATCTAATCTGTCGAGGCGGCTGGCCTCAAGCCACCTTGCTGAATGGTGATGTGGCTTTAGATCAAGCATTTGATTACGTTGAATCCATTGTAACCAAAGACATAATCCGTGTAGATGGTGTTCGGCGAGATTCGGAACGGGCAAAGATGATTATGCGTTCTTACGCAAGAAATCAAGGACATCAAGTTCCCTATACGACTATTTGTTCGGACATCAAGAGCAACGATAGTTTGAGCATTAATGATGATACGGTGGCTGATTATGTAGAGGCATTACGCAAATTATTTGTAGTTGAAGATATGCCTGCGTGGAATCCTAATTTACGAAGCAAAACAGCTATTCGCACATCTCACAATCGCTATTTTGTAGATCCGAGTATCGCGACAGCTGCACTTGGTGTCAGTCCCAAGGATTTGGAATATGACCCAAAAGCTTGTGGAATGTTTTTTGAGAGTTTAGTGGTACGCGATCTACGTATTATGGCAGATGCTTTATTAGGAGAAGTTTATCACTATCGGGATAGTAAAGGCTTGGAGTGCGATACAGTTTTACATCTTCGTAACGGACAATATGCGCTGATTGAAATCAAATTAGGTGGAGTTACTAAAATTGCAGAAGGTGCAGCGTCTTTGAATGCGTTAGCAGATGATTTAGATTTCAGCAAAATGTCTAAGCCGTCATTTAGTATGATTATTACTGCTGTAGGAGATTATGCTTATCAACGTAAAGAGGACGGTATATTTGTAGTTCCCATTGGCTGTTTGAAACCATAATTCTTTCTTTTACACTATTTTCCTCCGCGAGTTGCAAAAAGGAGAATAAAAAAGCCCCACTCACATCTCGTGAACGGGACTTTGCGAATTATCCTAAAGCGATTAACTTGCAGAGGGATTGTATGCTACTTTTTGCAAGTCAGAATAAGTCCTTGGCTACTGGCAAACGGGCCGAACGGAATGCCCAGAGTACCCAGTGTTGTCGTAATCACCATGGAAGGTCGCATGGAAGTGGAAGTAGCGCACGCGCTCCGAGTCGCCGCACGAAGAGGACCAGTAGTTGCCGTGGGTGCCGCCATCCTTGAGCGCCGAATCGCGCCAGCCGGCAGCGGGCAAAAAGATGGATTTGCTGTTTTTACTAACAATGTAACCTGCAACTCCCGTAGAGTTGTAGTTAGTCGTCCAAGTCCATGTGCAGTTGTTTTTCAACTCTGTCCATTCTGCCCTGGTCGGCATACGCCACAAACCATTCCAATTCACAGAAGCGGCATCATGGTCAGCAGGCAAGACAGCAGGATTATCATTGTAAGTGCAAGTGGCTTTCGAATAATTCGCTTTTGTTGTTGTCTCACCCCAAGTGTAGTAATCGCCATAACTTTGGGGCGCGGTAGCACCGACATTCATGGTTGCCCATTTGAGACCGCTTGGCAAGCCAAGGTCAACATACGCATGACCGTTGTAGCGGTCAATGTTTATTTCAGGATAGGTGGTAACAAGGTTTTTTGCAGGAAGAGTAACAAATTCTTGTGTTTTGACTACAACGTTTTCTTGATAGAACTTCGCCTTCAACTTATCAGCATCGCCTAAATCATTCAATGGGAAATAGATTGTTTTGGGGGTAGAATTCAGTTCAATAGCCGTTCCCATAGTCATTGTATAAGTGGCTTTGGTAGTAGTGCCTTTTAATGCAACCACCTCAATCTTACTAACTTTTAGTGTTCCTTGGAGTTTGAAACCCATAACAGGACCAAAGTTACCAATGGTGAAGATATTATATTCACCCGTACCCCAAGCAAAAGGACGATAGTTGTTCTCGATATATGCCACTGTATAATCCGTTGTACCTGCCATAGGGTTATAGCCGTATGCCACATTATATTGGGACATATCCGAAAGCAAATCGCCTGTGAAGGTAGCATTACCCGTTGTTTGGTCTATTGATTCCAAAGCGAGTTGTTTATATTCAGTCTGATTGTAGATATAGATTTGATCCATGCTTTCCCATTGCATAGTAAATTCCCCGGGCATAGCCTTCCAGCCTTCGGGGGCAGTAATCTTATTCGGACTTTGAGGAAGTTCAATCTTTCCTGTAATAGTCCCATAATTAGCGGGAGCATTCTCTTTGTTTTCTTGTGAATTCTTGTTGCAACCTGCGAGTACTAACAACGCTGCTGCGAAATACATGATTTTCTTCATAACTTTTAACTTTTTGATTTGTTAATTAAATTTATTAATACGAATGTGATGTGGTGGAACTCATTGTTCCCAATTGGCTAACACCATTTTTCATCGTACCGAGTTGCCCGTTTGGAACAGTCGGTTCGCCGCTTGCGCAAATGATGCTGCTGTTGATGACTTGGAGAACTTGCGTCTCCGGTTGATTGTAATGTTGCATAAGCTTTTTGTTTTTAAGCCTACCCCCGCCCCTCCCGCAGGGAAGGGAGAAGGATTGGTGTGTTAATAAATATTGTTAGTTGTTTTTTATAACTTGCTGTATATCAATAATTTACCCCCCCCATTTCTGGGGAGGGCAAGATTTTATATTTTCGCAATCACACTTGTCACGAATTCGGCTGCAAAATTACAACTTTTTTTTGATATATGCAAATTTATTTGTAAATTTTATCGCGGCACGAAGAAAAAAGCAGGAAAACATCTTTTTTGCCTAAAAAACGCAAAAAAATTTGCTCATATGGAAAAAAAGTATTACTTTTGCAGTGGCAAAGGGAAGCCTTTTCCCTAGATACGGTTTTTCCGTTAAGCGGAAACACCATGTGTTGTATATTTGCACATTATTTTATAAATCTATGAAAATTGCACTTATAGGATACGGAAAAATGGGGCATCTCATTTATGAGATAGCGACCGAAAGAGGACACGAAGTCGTGTGTATTATTGATCCTGCTGCGAGCAGCCTAGAGACGGAGAAACTTGGAGAGGCGGATGTGGCGATTGAGTTCTCTACGCCCGCTACCGCAGTTCAGAATATACGCATGGCGTGGGCAGCAGGAGTACCTGTGGTGAGTGGAACGACAGGGTGGGGAAGCCCCCTCCAACTCCCCCTACAGGGGAGCGATTGGAAAGTCGCAAGCGATGGGAATACGACGAAAGTGATAGATGGACAGGGGAAAGTGTGGCTTATCTGGAAGAGTAATTTCTCGGTGGGGGTGAATGTGTTCTTTGAACTCAATAAGCGATTGGCTGCGTTACTGGCAGAATATGAGCAATATACGCCCTCCATCACCGAGACGCACCATATACACAAACTCGATAAACCCAGTGGAACGGCGAAAACGTTGGCAGAGGGGATACATTCCCTACCCCCCTACTCCTCTACCCCCCTACCCCCAATTGAGAGTATCAGAGAAGGAGAAGTGGCGGGAATACACACTGTGACGTGGGATAGCGAGGAAGATACGATAACGATTACGCACTCAGCCAAGAGCCGCAGAGGCTTTGCGTTAGGGGCAGTTTTAGCTGCTGAAGAATTATGAAAGCATTTAAGGATATTGAAAAGAAGGATTGGATTAAAGGTGGGATATGGGGAACACTATATGTCATCTTTGTTGTTTGGGTAGCTTGGGACGATTGGGCTTCGCTCGGTTGGCTCGCCATCCTGCCCGTAGTAGTGGATGCCTTCACAACGAAAGTGATTAACTGGAGTTGGTGGAGGAAGTATAAGCCAGTGGAGAGCGGAAGTGAGACAAAGGAACAAGGACAAAGGACAAAGGACAAAGTGCTTTATACTATTTTTTCGTGGATTGACGCGATTGTGTTTGCCCTCGTGGCGGTTTACTTCATCAACGTTTATATCTTCCAAAACTACCAAATACCGTCCTCTTCGCTCGAGAAGACCTTGCGCGTGGGCGATTTCCTCTTTGTTAGTAAGATGGCGTATGGCGCTCGCGTACCGAATACGCCGTTGTCTATGCCGTTGGTTCAACACACGATGCCGGCTGTGTTAGGTGGTGGTAAGTCGTATATTGAGCACCCGCAATGGGACTACAAACGTCTTGCCGGTTGGACCGAACCGAAGAAAGGGGATATCGTAGTGTTTAACTTCCCAACAGGCGATACGGTTTGCACAAAGATGCAGAACCCCGACTACTATACACTATGTTATTACTACGGCAAAGAGGTAGTACACCAGCGCAAAGATATCTTTGGTGACATCATCGTTCGTCCTGTCGATCGCCGCGAGAACTATGTCAAACGCTGCGTTGGCACGCCCGGAGATAGTTTGCAAATCATTGATAACGTCATTTACATCAACGGCAAAGCCGAACAGCAAGCAGAAGGAGTGCAGTATAATTATGTGGTGAGAACCGACGGATATATCCTAACCGCCAACTACCTCGACAAATTAGGTGTCAACAAAGACGACCGCCATTATCCGCAACCCGGAGTGTATATCTTCCCACTGACGCAAGCGATGAAAACGCAACTGAGCAAACACCCCCACGTAGTTTCGATAGAGATAGAACCCGCCCAAGCCGGTGGCGAGGTGTATCCGCTTGGGCACAACGAATGGAACAGAGACAACTACGGACCTATCTATATCCCTCGCAAAGGCGAGACGGTGATGATTGACGAATCGAACTACTGGTTATACAAACGTATCGCTGACGCTTACGAGTTTCAGCCCATCGCGATGGGACAGCCCTATACGTTTAAGATGGATTATTACTGGATGATGGGTGATAACCGCCATAACTCTGCCGATAGCCGTTATTGGGGATTTGTGCCGGAGGACCATATCGTAGGACGCCCCGTGTTTGTTTGGCTGAGTATAGAAAAAGATAAAGCGTGGTTCAAAGGACATATACGGTGGAATCGAATCGGGAAGAACGCACGGAGAGCGATTGAATTATGATATTGCCGACAGCATATTGGGGAGGGGAGCGCAACCGGTGTAAGATCACCACACCGAACGGCGTGCAGCAGTTGACCATTCCGGTCTATGATTCGCGCACTACGCAACCCGTAGAGGATATACGCATTTGTTATATGCATAGTTGGCAACGGCAACATTGGAGTGCATTGTTCTCCGCTTACGGAAAAACACCGTACTTTGATTACTATGCCGATTATATACACGGCTTGTACGAGAAGCAACTCACTTTTTTGGTGGATCTCAATAACGAAACGGCTTATATATTGTATAGTTTGTTTCACAACGAGCGACCCGATGCTTACCACGAGGACTTTGTCCCGATTTACCACCCAAACGCATTGGATTTGCTCTTTAATAACGGTCCGGAGGGGTATTGTGGATAGTGCGCCACTTGCGTGGCTATTGTGGATTGTGGAAAAAGGAATAAGCAAAGATTATGAATATTGATTGGAGTAGTTTAGGATTTCATTACACAGAAACGGACTATATTGTTCGTTCCACTTTTCATGGTCATCGCGACGAAAAGGGGCAATTAGTTGGTCAATGGTCGGAACCGGAGGCTACGACAGATAAATACTTACATTTGCACGTTAGTGCGACTGCCTTACAATATGGTCAAGAGGCGTTTGAAGGGCTCAAAGCCTTCCGCGGAGTGGATGGTAAGGTGCGTATCTTCCGCATGGAAGCCAATGCCGAACGCATGCAACGCAGTGCGGAAGGGCTGTATATGGCTCCCGTTCCGACGGAGTTATTCTGCAAAGCCATTCGATTGGCACTGGAAAAGAACATCGACTACCTGCCACCCTACGAGACAGGAGCAACCCTGTATTTCCGTCCGCTACTGATAGGCACGACTCCGCGTTTGGGCGTAGGTCCGGGTGTGGATTTTGATTTTATCGTTATCCCCTCCCCTATCGGTCCTTACTACCCGGGAAAGTTCCATTGTACGACGTTTATCATCAACCACCACGTCGATCGTGCGGCTCCGTTGGGAACGGGTCAGTTCAAGGTAGGAGGGAACTATGCGTCCTCTTTCCGAGCGACGGAGGTAGCACACCTGCAAGGGTACGACTGTATGTTTACGGACGCAAAGACGCACACACTCATTGACGAATGCAGTGCTTCGAATTTTATTGGTATCAAAGGCAACGAATATATCACACCGCTAAGCAGTTCAATCTTACCGAGTATCACGAACGACAGCCTGATGACGCTTGCTCGCGAACAAGGTTACGATGTTATCCGTCGCGAGATACCGGTGACGGAACTGAGCGAATTTGAAGAGGCCGGCTGTTGCGGAACGGCGTGCGTGATTAGTCCTATCGGCAAAGTGATTGACCCCGATAACAACAAGGTTTATACGTTTGGTAACGGCGAACCCGGACCGAAGTTGACGAAGTTGTATCAGGCATTGCAAGATGTGCAGTATGGGCGAGCGGAGGATGTACACCGGTGGTGTACTATAGTTGAAAGTTGAAAGTTGAAAGAAGCCGTTTAGTTTTATAGTTGAAAGTTATATAGTTAACACAAATATTAACAAACAAAAAAAATTAATGCTATGTTTAAAAATCATCCAAAAGGATTAATTCCCGCGGCTCTGGCGAATATGGGCGAACGATTTGGTTATTACATCATGAACGCAGTGCTTGCCCTGTTCTTAGTTTCTAAATTCGGATTGCCCGATGCTACAGCAAGTATTATCTATTCCGTTTTCTATTTCGGAATCTACGTGCTCGCTTTAGTCGGAGGTATCATTGCGGACAAAACACAAAACTACAACAAGACTATTCAATGGGGATTGATTATTATGGCCATTGGATATATCTGTCTCAGTATTCCAATCTTCAGCGAAAACTTGACAGCAGGAAATGATTGGTTAGGTATTATTATCTTCACCTGCTTTGCTCTATTGATGATTGCTTTTGGTAATGGTTTGTTCAAAGGTAACTTACAAGCCATCGTAGGTAAGATGTACGATGAGTTCGAGGCAGAGGCTGCCAAACAGGGTCCCGAAGCACTCGCTATGGCAAAAGAGAAACGCGACTCGGGTTTCCAGATTTTCTATGTGTTCATCAATATCGGTGGTTTGATTGCTCCATTCGTTGCTCCTTTACTCCGTCAATGGTGGTTAGGTAAGCACGCATTAACCTATAGTGCAGAAATGTCCTCTCTTTGTCACCAATATTTAGCTACAGGTGAGATGACCACGAAGTTTATGGAAACAATGAACCAAGCCGTATTGGCTACCCACCCTGTGATTGATAATATCAGTGCTTTCTGCAATGAATATATCACCGTTTTCAACCAAGGTATTCACTATTCGTTCATTGCTTCTGTTGTTGCAATGTTGATTTCGCTCATTATCTTCCTTGCCACTAAGCGTATGTTCCCGCAACCCGTCAAGAAAGAGGCTTCCGCAGTAGTTGAATATACCGCAGAAGAGAAAAAAGCGATGGCACAAGAGATCAAACAACGTATGGCCGCCTTGTTTGCCGTATTGGGTATAGCCATCTTCTTCTGGCTCAGTTTCCACCAGAATGGTCAGTCGCTGAGTTTCTTTGCTCGTGATTTCGTCCAAACACAAACAATTGCACCGGAGATTTGGCAAGCACTTAATCCGTTCTTCGTGATTGTGTTAACGCCCATTATTATGGCATTGTTCAGTTGGTTAACTCGTCGCGGTAAAGCCATTTCCACCCCCCGTAAGATTGTTATCGGAATGTTCGTTGCCGGTTTGGCTTATCTATTCTTGATGATTATCTCGATAATGAACCATTATCCATCAGGCGATATCTTCCGTGCAATGGATGCCGAAACAATGGCTCAAGAAGGTTTATCTAAGATAGGACCTTGGGTATTGATAGTAACGTATTTCTTCTTGACGGTATCAGAGTTGTTTATCTCTCCGTTGGGATTGAGTTTTGTAAGTAAGGTTGCTCCCCGCCACATGGTAGGTTTATGTCAAGGTTTATGGTTATGCGCCACTGCCATCGGTAATCTTATGATTTGGGTAGGTCCCGTGATGTATAACGCTTGGTCTATTCAGTACTGCTGGACAGTGTTCTTCGGCGTTTGCATCGTCAGTATGTCCATCATGCTCGGAATGGTTAAATGGTTGGAAAAAGTAGCTTGCTAATATGAACGAACTTATCCAAGCCCTCGGGAACTATACCGAGGCACTCGAACAAAAAATTACTGTGCTTGAAGAGCGTATCAGCGGCTACGAAGAGAAGGTCGCTGCGCTCGAAGAGCGAATTGAAGAGTTGTCAAAGGACAGCCGTTTTTACGTGCGCCCTAATAGCAGTCCCTCGGAAACCGACGCCCCATGCGTCGCCCCTCCAACCCCCACCGACCCATCGGCGGGGACACAACTGTTTCTACGGGACTCTATTAGTGCTCCTTTAGCGTCTGACGACGCTGGCTGTCCTTCAGAGCCCGAACCGGAAAATCCAGAGGAACCGGAAGAACCGGAAACGCCGGAAATGCCGGAAAATCCGGAATCGGAGCCTGCACCGGAACCGGAACCTACACCGGAGCCCGAACAACCGAAGAAGGAGCCGGAGTTAGCGTTAGAGATTGAACCGCAGCCCGCCAAGACGGCTGTGAAGGATATACGTCAGATGATATCGCTGGGCGATAGGTTCTTGTTCCAACGCGAGTTGTTTGGTCAGAACGGCGAAAAGATGCAACGCGCTTTAGACGACCTCAACCATTGTGCCACGGAACAAGAGGCGCTCGAATATGTAGAGAAACATTTTGATTGGGATAAGAAATCCCCCACTTACGAGCTGTTTATCAATGCTATACATCGTTCCCACTCCGATCGGTAATCTGGAAGACATCACCTTGCGTGCCTTGCGCGTACTTAAAGAGGTGGATCTTATCTTAGCCGAGGACACGCGTACCTCGTCAGTCTTGTTGCACCACTACGATATCCACACCCCTTTGCGTTCGCACCATAAGTTCAACGAACACGAGACCTGTGATCGCGCAGCCGATGAGATAGCCGCCGGTAAGAATGTGGCTCTTATCTCTGATGCGGGCACACCGGGGATCTCTGATCCCGGGTTTATGTTAGTGCGAGCCTGCGTGGAACGCGGAGTCGAAGTGCAATGCCTGCCCGGAGCCACGGCTTTTGTGCCGGCACTCATTGATTCGGGTCTGCCCTGTGACCGATTCTATTTCGAGGGGTTCCTACCACAAAAGAAAGGTCGGCAGACACGCCTCAAACAACTCGCCGAACAAGACCACACAATGATTATTTACGAGTCACCGTTCCGTTTAGTTAAGACCTTAACCGAACTCGCACAGTTCTTAGGGCCTGAGCGCAAGGCAAGTGTGAGTCGCGAGATTAGCAAAGTACACGAAGACACCCAACGAGGGACATTGGTGGAGTTGGCGGAGCACTTCAAACAAATTCCGCCGAAGGGGGAGATTGTTATTGTAGTTGAGAGTCTTTCGTAATGATGGATTGAACCGCTGCGCTGAATGATGCGCCCAAAGGGCTAATGATGGATTGATAATCAAAGATAAATGAATAACATGAAAGCCTTGGCCAAGGACACGGCCATATACGGAATCAGTTCGATTGTAGGAAAGTTTCTCAACTTCCTACTCGTTCCGTTTTACACGCGTGTCTTGGAGAACACAGCCGATTATGGTATTGTGACCAACCTCTACGCTTGGACGGCACTGCTGCTCGTTATCCTAACTTACGGCACGGAAACGGGGCTCTTCCGCTTTGCCAATAAAGAGGAGTATGATGCACGTTCTGTCTATAAAACTACCCTCTTTACCGTTTTTACAACAAGCGCCATTTTTGCGGTCTTGTGCGTTGTTTTCCAACAACCGATAGCGAATACATTAGGCTATGCCGATCATTCGAATTTTATTGCGATGATGGCGATAACAGTAGCTATGGATGCGTTTGCTTGTATTCCTTTCGCTTACTTAAGATACCAAAAACGTCCCATCGTATTTGCGTGTCTGAAACTGCTATTCGTCGCTCTGAATATTGGATTTAATATCCTTTTCCTACTTATTCTCAAATGGCGAGATGTGACATACGTGTTTGTAAGTAATATCTTAGCGACAACGATTCAGACGCTGATACTTATTCCGTTTACCCTACCTAAAGGTGGGACTTATCAGTGGGCAACCCTCAAAGACATAATCCGTTATTCCCTACCACTATTGATATTAGGGGTAGCAGGAATCATGAACCAGACCTTGGACAGGATCCTCTTTCCGTTCCTCTATACGGGAGCGGATGCGCAAGCCCAATTGGGTATATACGGAGCATGCTTTAAGGTCGCGATGGTGATGATGATGTTCACGCAAGCCTTCCGTTATGCTTATGAGCCTTTTGTGTTTGCCAAGCATAAGGATCGCAACTCGGTCGAAGCCTATGCCGACGCGATGAAGTACTACATTATCTTCTCACTAATGATCCTATTGGGCGTTGTCTTCTATTTAGATATCTTCAAATATATCATACCCGGCAAATACTGGACCGGACTAAAGATTGTACCCGTTGTGCTATGGACTTACGTGTTCCAAGGTATTTACTTCAATCTCTCTTATTGGTATAAACTGACAGATGAGACCAAATGGGGAGCGTATTTCAGTTTGATGGGTCTCGTTATCACGCTGGTTCTACAGATTGTAGGGGTACCAAAGATTGGTTATTGGGCATCGTGCGGTAGTAGTCTCATCTGTTACTTCGCGATTATGCTTATCTCCTATTTCGTTGGAAAGAAACATTTGAGTATCCCATACGACCTGCGTTCGGCAGGTAAATATACGTTGCTCACCCTATGTTTCTTAGGTGCATATTACTTAGGTAACTACGGATTGGCGGTTGCCGATTTGAGTGAGGGTTGGACTACGAGCCTCCATTATGTTTGGAGCACGATATTGATGATTGGATTTATTGGTATCACTTATAAGTTAGACTTGAAGTCGTTAATTGAACGTAAATGAGAACGATACAACAACTTTTACCCGAGGAATGGAAGGCGTTTGAGCAAGCCTTTGAACAAGCCTTGCAAAACCATCAAGAGACCTTACAAGAGGTTTTACAATATATTCATCTTCAACGAGGCAAACAGCTCCGTCCGCAGTTGGTTCTGCTATCCGCAGCTATCTCGCGTGGCGTAACCGAAAAAACGGTTAGTACGGCGGTTGCTTTGGAACTCTTGCACACGGCAACCCTTGTCCACGATGACGTAGTGGATCACTCGCCTCTGCGTCGTGGCAAAGCGTCTATTCAGGAGCAGTGGACAAATAAAGTGGCGGTGCTGGTAGGCGATTATATGCTAGCAAAAGTGATTGAGATTGTAGATGAGTTACGTTGTCACTCGATTATACACTTAGTCGCGAAGATGGGACAAGTCTTGAGCGCCGGCGAGTTGACACAGTTGCACGCCGGCCATTCGATGTGGATTAATGAGAAGCAGTATTTCGACATCATTCGTCAAAAAACCGCAGAACTCTTTGGTACTTGTGCGCAAGCGGGTGCAGAGTCGTGCATGGCAACCGGCAAGCAAGAGCAAGCCCTTCGGGCGTTTGGCATGAACCTCGGGATGTGCTTTCAGTTGAAAGATGATATCTTAGACTATTCCGATTCGGAGGAGTTAGGCAAACCCACGATGAGTGACATCCGCGATGGGAAAGTGACCTTGCCGCTTATTGTCAGTCTGCAACGTGCCACGAAAGCGGAAGCCGAACTTATTCGCACGCAAGCAGAGGCATTAAGTAAAAAAGAACCCGTCAAAAACCCGACGGAGATAGTGGAGGATATCAAGTCTTTTGTACTTCGTTATCAGGGAGTACAATATGCCCATAAGAAAATGGAAGAATATCGTCGTAAGGCGATCGAGGCGTTAGACTTCTTCCGTGAGTCCGAGTTCAAGCAAGCGTTGTTGGAGATGCTCGACTACGCCATCCAACGAGAGCGGTAACACATCTTGTACGAATGCTTTGAGTAGCATTCGTTTTGCCGTTTCCACTCCTATTCCCCTTTGTTGCATATAGAAAAGGGCTGTCTCGTCCAACTGTCCGGTAGTAGCCCCATGGGAAGCCTTGACATCGTCGGCATAGATGATGAGTTGTGGGCGAGTACGCATCTGTGCATTATCCGAAAGAAGGATATTACGATTGGTTTGTTGGGCATCTATCTGTTGGGCACCATGGGCGATATTCAAGTCCCCGAAGAACTCACCAGTTGCCTCATCGTTGAGAACGAACTTCACCGTTTGATGGGAAGTGCCCTTTGAGGCTAGGTGTCTCACGTGCGTGTGTATGCGCGCGCAATCCTTATTAGATATATACGCAAGAGCACGAATATCGACTTGAGTATCGGGAACGGTTTGTTCCACTTCGATGTCGATATCCGCAGACGAGAGACACAGCACATAGATGAGCAGGTCGGAGGGTTCGGTCTGCCGGTAATGATAATGACCCGATTGAAATATGATTATTGGTTGAGCCATTCGTAACCTTTCTCTTCTAATTCAAGGGCGAGCGACTTATCCCCCGTCTTGACAATCTGTCCATCTGCTAGAACATGTACGAAGTCAGGCACAATATAATCGAGCAGACGTTGATAGTGGGTGATGACGATAGAGGCGTTGTTCGGCGTTTTGAGTTTATTCACGCCCGATGCCACAATACGCAAAGCATCGATGTCGAGTCCCGAATCGGTCTCGTCTAAGATACTCAAACACGGTTCGAGCATAGCCATCTGGAAGATCTCATTTTTCTTTTTCTCGCCACCGGAGAAGCCTTCATTGACTGCGCGGTTATCTAGTTTCTCCGCCATCTCAAGCAGTTGTTTCTTCTCGCGCATCAGTTTTAAGAACTCCGTTGCTTTGAGCGGTTCTTTTCCTTCGTATTGTCTTTTCTCGTTGACAGCGGTACGAAGGAAATTTGTCATCGACACACCGGGAATCTCGACAGGATATTGGAAACTAAGGAACACGCCTTCTCGTGCCCGTTGTTCGGCAGGCATAGTAAGGAGGTTCTTGCCATTAAGCCAGACCTCTCCTTCGGTTACGGTATAAGCAGGGTGTCCGGTAAGGACAGCACTGAGAGTCGATTTGCCTGCCCCATTAGGTCCCATGATAGCATGCACCTCCCCTGAATGAATGGTTAGGTTGATTCCTTTAAGGATCTCTTTACCTGCTATGGAGGCGTGTAAGTTCTTTATTTCTAACAGTTTCATATTAGTCTAAAAGAGTCGCTAAAACCACTTCGCCTACCATTTGGAGCGTAGGTTTATGGATATTCGTCAGGTCGTCGTTTTGAGTATGCCACCAGTCCGGAAAACCGCTTTGTGTGCGTGCGTCGTAGTGGATGATATCAAGGCACGGAACGCCGCCATAGACGGAGACATAGTAATGGTCATCGACGATGGGGTATGCCATGTTCTCAACAAAGTATTGTCCATAGCCTAATTGGCGTGCCTTCCGCCACACTTTCTCTAAGTAGTTACCGGCATAACGCGTGGAGTGCATCTCTTTAGGAAAGACCACATCGGGAGCCCCCACCATATCGAGGAGGATACCGTATTGGTATTGTTTGGAATGTTGGTCGGAGAGTTCCTTTGCCCAATATTGACTACCCAAGCACCAAGTGTTTTCTCTCTCTACGCCGGTATAGTGAGTCGGTGTACCCATATCTTCAACATCAAAGAAGATGATATCCACAGGAGGGAGGTGACGCGTTGAGTCTTGGCTAAGAATCTGTATCTGCCGCATCACTTCGAGCAGAACGCCTACTCCACTGGCACCATCGTTAGCACCGGGGACAGGCGAAAGACGGTTTTCATATTCTTCCTCTCGATCGCACCAAGGACGCGTGTCATAGTGGGCACAAAGGATGACCGTCTTCCCCGCAGCTTGTGTGTTACAATGAACGATGATATTATAAACAGTCTGCATCTGACCGGCATAGTCAAGCATCATTCCCTTCTGCATTTCCACGCGACCACCAAAACGGCGAGCTTGTTGCATGAGATAGACGGCACAACGATTATGTTCGTCGGTATTGGGAATACGCGGTCCAAAAGCCATTTGGTCGCAGATATACTGATATGCCGAATCAGCACTAAAACTTGGGCGCACGATGGTAGCGGCTTTGCGTTGGCAACTAACAAATAGCACAGCAAGTAATAAGAAAAGCCAAGATATATTTCTGAGTTTCATTTTTCTAGTTCGTCTAGTATTTCTAGGGATTCTAGTTATCCTACGTTTACTTCACTGATGGAGCGGTGCTCCTGGATGGCAAGGATAGTCTCAGCCAAAGGCTCTGCCAGACTAACGATATTGACTTTGCTGCAACGCGATTGGTCGTATTGGATAGAATCGGTGAAGACGACCTCTTGCAGTTCACTTGCCATAATCTTCTCATCCGCCTTTCCTGACATCACACCGTGAGATAAGATTGCGCGAACCGATTTAGCTCCGGCTTCGCGAATGACCTTAGCCGCCATACATAGTGTGCCAGCGGTATCTACGATATCGTCCACGATAACTACATCTTTGCCTTGCACATCACCCAGCACACGCATCTCACTGATACGGTTGAAACCCGGACGGTTCTTGTAGCAAATGACCATCGGAACCTCTACGCCCGTGAGAGTATGAAGTTTCTTAACGAACTTATCGGCACGCTTGGAACCGCCTACATCAGGCGAAGCGATGATCACATTATCTAAATCCAAATGGAGATTCGCTACGTAAGGAACGAGTACGTTGGTTCCGAACAAGTGGTCCACGGGAATATCGAAGAACCCTTGTATCTGATCCGCGTGAAGGTCCACGGTGATGATTCGGTCGGCACCGGCTACTTGAAGCATATTCGCCACCAGTTTAGAGCCAATCGACACACGGGGTTTGTCTTTACGGTCTTGTCGAGCAAAGCCAAAATAAGGAATAACGGCAATCACTTTGTACGCACTGGCACGCTTGGCTGCGTCAATCATAAGGAGAAGCTCCATCAGATTGTCACAATTGGGGCAGGTGGATTGAACCAGATAAACAGACTGTCCGCGAACGGACTCGTCAAACGATACGGCAAACTCTCCATCCGAGAAACGGTCGATATTGATTTTGCCGAGTTTGCAACCTATTTTCTCACAGATACGTTGCGCGATAACTTGCCCTTGACTGCCGGCAAAGATTTTGAAGGGACTTGTTTCGAAGACCATAATGTTATTTCTTTTTAGAAGATTGTTGATTATTGGGTGTATTTTTCTTATTTTCAGCCGATTTCTTTATCGAGGCATAAAATGCTTCGTCAAACTCGGGATCGTCGCAAGTCAATTTGCCATCGGATATCTTGTATATATCCGCTTTGATACGGTCGATATTCGACTCTTGATCTTTGTTCCAAACGAGATTTTTTTGGCGCATACATTGCGCCACATAGAGGGTTAATCTGCGGCGGATGGGTTCATCCTCTAATTGGCAGATATAAGCCACTACATCTTGTAAGATACGCCCATAATTGCGCATCTTGATAGGAGATAAGTCTTTACGTAAGGGTTCCATTATTGTTGTTTAATTAGATAAATCATTGTAGGATAGTGGTCTCCATAACCGTCCAACCACACGCCCCCTTTATGGGTACGCAACGGAGTACCTTTCTCTTTACCTTCTTGAACGGTAAGGAAGTCTTTATTAAAAATCTCCGATTTCCAATAAGTCCAACGACCCGACTCTAACGGCTCGTTCATAAGAGGTTCGGAGATGATAATTTGGTCAAATAAGTTCCACGAGCCTTGGTAAGCTAAAGTACCTATGCCGCGGTCCAGTTTCTGCCACATCGTATTGAAAAAACCTTGCGGTCCAACCTCTTCGCGCGTTTTGCGAGCGCCCAACACTTCTTTACAACTATGGTTGAACGGATCGTCATTAAGGTCACCCATGATGATAATCTTTGCGCGTGGTTCTTTGAGGTAGATCGAATCGCAGATGGATTTAGTGAGCATCGCTGCCGTATCACGCGTAGGGCGAGAAGTCAGTTCTCCACCATAACGACTGGGCCAGTGATTGACAATAATATGAATCTTCTCGGGTTTGCCGGCATTCATCAGATACCCCGACACCAACAATTGCAGACGGGACTTCACGACGCCGCCATCAGTATAGTGCGCATTGAGTTCGTGCCCACGAACATTAACCGGTTTGAAGAAATCGGGTTGGTACAGGAAACCCACATCTACGCCACGGCGGTCAGGACCTTCCAGTAAGATAGGTTTATACTTGCCCTTGAGTTGAGGATCAGCGCATAAGTCTTCCAAACAACGGATATTCTCCACCTCGGCAACCCCAACACAGATAGGTCCACGGCTATCCACATCTTCTCCTAAACGAGAGATAGCGTACGCCATATTATGAATCTTATGCGTATATTTGAGTCCCGTCCATTTCATGCCGCCATCGGGAAGGTACTCGTAATCGTTCTTGCCTTCATCGTGGATGGTATCAAATAAGTTCTCTAAGTTGTAAAAAGCAATACAACGGACTAAAGTTTCTTGTTGCGCCGAGAGGGGCGAAACGAACGCCGAAAAAAGCAGCGTCAAAGTGAAAAAAACAGAGGTAAAAAAGGATTTCTTCATAGCAAATCGCATTTATTTATCATTTTACGCTGCAAAGTTACAACTTTTTTTGCATAATTCAAAATTTTTATGTAATTTTGCAGTGAATTTATAAAAATTTATACAACTATGTCGTCAATTAACAAAGTTATTCTGGTTGGTAACGTGGGAAGTGATCCCGAAGTTCGTTATTTAGACCGTGGCGTTGCCATTGCAAATTTTAATTTAGCCACCACCGAAAAAGGGTACGTTATGCAGAATGGTACACAAGTACCTGATCGCACCGAATGGCACCCGATTGTTCTTTTCCGCAACCTCGCCGAATGGGCTGAGAAATATGTTCGGAAGGGAATGAAATTATATGTGGAGGGCAAGTTACAGACTCGTTCGTGGGAAAAAGAGGGACAGATTCGTCACAAGACGGAGATTATTGCGGAAAATGTGCAGATCCTATGCCGTCCTGACGAATATCGCGACCTCAATAGGAGTAATGTAACAAAAACCGAACCCGTTCAAGAAGAACCTCAAGAAGAAACTATTTTCTAATGACCAACAAAGAACTATATATCGCTTGGGCAAAAGAGCAAGCCGAGTTACCCATCTTCTTCCAACCCTGGTGGATGGATGCCGTCTGCGCAGGCAAGCGGTGGGACGTGCTCCTCAGTTTTGCGGAAAACTCAGATCCTAATCAAAGAGAAGTGAAAGATATTGTGGCGGTTATGCCCTATCTCATTCGTCAACGATTATGGATGAAATGGATTGTCATGCCGCAGCAGACACAGACGGGAGGCATCTGGCTGACACAAAATGGCGGACTGACGGACGAGAACCAACTCGTTGACATACCCAAGATTTGCGAAGACTTCGTAGCACAGTTGCAAGCGTTGGGTATTCATTATTACTATCAGCAATACCCTATCGGCTCTCGCATGGTAGAACCAATGCGTGCGGAAGGATTCAAAATACGGGAGCGCATAACCTATCAAATCTCGGACCTGCACGACCTTAATAAGGTGGTGGACCATTTCTCCAAGAATAAGAAACGCCAACTGCAAAAAGCGGTTACGCTATCCGTTGATAATAACTTGACACCCGAAGAGTTTTACACTTTCCATTGCCAATGTATGTCGCTTCAGCGCAAACATATTTCCTATAGTAGGGAGTTTTTCTTGGTTTTGAATCGTAAGTCGATGCGCGAAGGGCAATCGCAGATCATCGCTATCCGCAATGCGGATGGCGAGTTATGCGCCGCCGCTTATGTCGTTTGGGATAAGAATAAAATGTATTATCTCATTCCTTGCTATAATCCCAATTTCAAAGAGTCGGGAGCAAGTGCCCTGCTGGTCGTTGAGGCACTAAAACTGGCGCGAGAGAAAGGCGTAATCTTTGATTTTGAAGGTAGCAACCAAAGAGGAATAGCATTGCATTACAAGCAATTTGGCTCGGAGAAAATGACCTATTACAGCGTAGAGAGATATTATAAGCCTGCCTTCCGTCTTGCAATGGGTGTCAACTATTTACATAATCTCAAATACAGATAATGCACGTACTTTTTCTGTCTCAATGGTATCCTCATTGTTACGATGCAATGGCAGGTTTGTTTGTCCGCAAACACGCCCAAGCCGTTGTGCGTCAAGGCGTTGACGTAACCGTCCTCTATCTGCATCACGACGAACACATCCGCAAGGAAGAACTCATTGAACAAGTGACGGACGGAGTGAGAGAGGTGTATGTCTATTATCCACACGCCTTAGGGTTTTTGAAAGCCTATCGGCATGGATATCAATATATCAAACACAAGTGGGGTCGTCCCGACTTGTGCCAACTGAATGTGATTTCGAAGAATGGAATCCTACCTCTCTATTTATGGAAATGTTTCTCTATTCCTTATATAATAATAGAGCACTGGAGCGGATATCTGCCTCAAAACCGCAAGCAAAGCCTGGGATTCCCTCATTTGTGGATGTCGCAAATTCTTACCCGCAATGCACAAATGGTGTTACCGGTTAGCCAAGCCCTTATGAACTCAATGAAGGAGTGCGGATTAGAATGTCGGCGTTGGCAGATTATCAACAATGTAGTGGATGATTTCTTCTACACCACACACCTGACATCAGGCACCAAACACTTCATCCATATCAGTTGTTTTGACGAAAAAGCCAAGAATATTCAAGGTCTGCTCCGAGCCGTTCACAGGTTGGCCCAAGAGCGACAGGATTTTCATGTTACCTTGGTAGGGACCGGAGTAGATTTTGCAGTAGATAAAGCCTATGCCGAATCGTTAGGATTGGTCCCTGACTATGTTTCGTTCACCGGCGAATTGTCGCCGGAGCAAGTGGCAGAAGAGCTGAAGCATGCGGATGCTATGTTGCTTTTCTCCAATTACGAAAATGCACCTGTCGTTATCAGCGAAGCCCTCGCTGCAGGCATTCCCGTTTTCAGTACCAACGTAGGAGGAATAGCGGAAATGGTAAATAAGGATTGCGGGGTACTGGTAGAGGCACGCCAAGAAAAAGAACTGGCACAAATTATGAAGCGGTACATAAACAGAAATCTAAGTTTTGACTCTGCGAGAATTCGACAATACGGGAAACAGTATTCGTTTGATGCCGTCGGCAAAGAACTCAAATCAATCTACGAGAGCGCTATCTCGCGTTCGTAATTCTTTACCAAACTCATTAGCCAAATCAATTGGCAGACTATAACCAAAGCCCCACCTATAGAATAGCCGACGATAGCCCAATAAAAGTTATGCATCATAAGTCCCACTCCTAATCCGACAAGGCGACTTAACAAAAAGGCAATTTCAAATACGAGTGCCTTCTTTTGCTTACCAAATATGTCCGATAAGAAACAGATGGGAGCCACGATAAGGGACATCAACAGCCATGGCATCAACACACGAATCAGTTCGCCCGTCGCATCCCAGCCGGTTCCCAATAACCACTCTGTAAGCCAAGGAAGAATAAACCACATTCCTACAAAAACGGGCACCGCAATCAAGAGTGTCTTGGTAATAAACTGCTTGAAGAACGCAACAATAGAGACTCTGTTATTGACCCTTTCCGCTGTCTGCTGAAAGAAGGTTTGGTAAAGGGAGGCGGAAATCATATTGAGCGGTCTGAAGCCCAAGGTCAATGCCATCCCGAAATAACCTATTTGACTCAAACTGAAGAAAGGCGTAAGCAGCAAGATTGGCAAGTTACCGCCCAACGAGTTAACCAATGACCGAGGCAAAGAGAACTTGGGGAAATTGGCATATTCATGAGCCACCGACTTACATTCGTCCCTATCCCAATGCAGTAAACCTCCCAACACTTTTTTTCCGGCTATCCGTACCGATATCACAGCGGAAATCAAAGGGGCAATAACCGAACCTACAATCAGCCCGCCCGATAACAAACCTCCATAGCCCAAACCAATCTTACTACCGGCAGATAATACCGATTGCGACAGTTGGTAACCGGAGATACGCCGGAATTCTTTCGCACGCGTGTAGAAATAATTAAGGAGCGTCCAAAATCCCATAACAAAGACGTAAACGGGCATCATCCAATACCATTTTGCCAACGCAGGAGTATTAAACAGTTTGCCTATCCATCCGGAAAAAGGAACGGAAAGCAATATCACCATCGTTACCCCTAAAAGTATACTTGCTCCAACATGAAACAAAGCAACAGCCTTGTTTGTCTCTTTCGGTAGCACGATGGCATTTTGATATTCAGCCGTGGAACACAGAACGAAAATTCCGCCTATCGACAAAAACAGATTGAACAACCCGAAATCATCCGGACTGTAGAGGCGAGTCAGGATCGGATAAACCAGCAAACCGATGGCTTGCGCCACCACATTGGCGGAGAGCAGTTGAGCACTATTTTTCCAAATATCTTTCATTTTCGGGTGCAAAGGTAGCCTTTTTTTTTGAAAAAAACAACTTTTCGACAAAAAATGCAAGGAATATTTGCATATTTAAAAAAAAAGCTGTAATTTTGTAGCCGCAATTTAAAACTAATACTGTATGCAACTTAAGAAATCACAAGAAGCCAGCTTGGAAGATAAGAAGCTTACCTACGTTCTTGTAGGTTTGGTTTTCGTGCTGAGCGTTTGTTACGTCGCTTTTGAGTGGACGGAAAAAGAAGTTACGAAGTACGAGGTTTCTGACATGGAATTTGCCTTTGAAGAGGAATTGGACATTCAGCAAACCCAACAAGAAACTACTCCTCCTCCCCCACCCCCTCCAGTCAAAGAAGTGGAAGTCTTGAACGTTGTAGAAGATGACGTTGAGACGGAAACGATTGAGATTAGTTCTGAGGACAATGATGCCGATACCGTGGTTATTGCGCCTCCCGTTCAAGTCGAAGAAGAGGAAGAAGAGGTTGTCTTCGTTATCGTAGAGACCATGCCGGAATTCCCGGGTGGACAACAAGCTCTGTTTAAGTACCTCAGCGAGAACGTTAAGTATCCTGCTATTGCCCAAGAGAACGGTATTCAAGGTCGTGTCATCTGCCAATTCGTGGTAAATAAAGACGGCGCTATCGTGGATGTAGAAGTCGTTCGTTCCGGTGGTGATCCTTCGTTGGACAAAGAGGCAATTCGCGTTATCAAGTCCATGCCAAAATGGAAACCGGGTAAGCAACGTGGTAAAGCAGTGCGTGTTAAATACACCGTTCCTGTTAACTTCCGCTTACAATAAGAATGGATTTATCCACTCGCGATATTACGTATTGTAAGAATGTCGGTTCCAGACGAGCCGACATTCTTCGTAAAGAGTTGAAGGTGGAAACCGCCTTGGATTTGTTGCGCATATACCCATACAAATACGTTGATTATAGTCGGTTTTGGATGATTCATGAGATTGAGAGTGAGGATGTGGATGTACAGATTAAAGGGAAGATTCTTGAATACCACACCATCGGTATCGGCAAATCCCAGCGACTAAGTGCCACATTTACGGATGGGCGTCATAACATTGAACTTGTATGGTTCGCCAAAGTGCAATACATTAAGTTAGACCTCAACACCCCCTATTTATTAAGAGGCAAACCAACTCGTTTCAATCACGAGTGGAACATTCCCCATCCCGAACTCATTCCACTGAGCAAAGTCACCCCCGATATGGTGAATGGTCTTCAGCCCGAATACAACACCACCGATGCAATGAAACGGGTAGGACTGAATTCCAAAGGGATACGCAATATCCTTTTAGGTCTTCTGCCCGACCTAAGACAAGGCTTACCCGATACGTTAGGGATGGATATGGTACAGCAATACCACCTAATGAGTCTAACCGAAGCACTGATTAATATTCATTTTCCCAAGGACTTAGCTTCAATGCAGAAAGCCAAAGAGCGACTGAAATTTGAAGAACTATTCTATATCCAACTCCAGATTCTGCGTCAAGCTAAGAAACGCGAACAGAACCAAGGCTATCCGATGCCCATCGTTGGAAAGAACTTTAACTATTTCTATCGTCAGTGTCTTCCCTTTGAACTGACGAATGCGCAGAAACGGGTGATTCATGAGATTCACGCAGACCTGCAATCGGGCAAACAGATGAACCGCCTGCTGCAAGGCGATGTAGGCTCGGGCAAAACGCTCGTGGCGCTACTGAGTTGTTTGCTCGCCGTGGATAATGGCTATCAAGCCTGTATCATGGCACCCACAGAGATTCTTGCCACCCAGCATTTTCATAATATCACGAAGATGTTAAAAGACACTCCCGTCCGTGTGGAACTACTCACCGGTAGTACCACCAAAGCGCAACGCGTTCCTCTTCACGAAGGGTTACGCTCGGGAGCCATACATATTTTGATAGGCACACACGCCCTCATTGAAGATGAGGTGCAGTTTGCTAATCTTGGTTTTGTCGTGGTGGACGAGCAACACCGTTTTGGGGTAGCCCAACGCGCCAAACTATGGACCAAAAATGAGAATCCTCCTCACGTGCTGGTCATGACCGCTACTCCTATTCCACGCACCTTAGCCATGACGTTCTATGGCGATTTAGATAGCAGCGTGATCGACGAGCTCCCTCCCGGACGCAAACCCATCTACACCCTCCACTACTCCATCAATCGTATCCAATCGGTCTATCAGTTCATTCGAGAACAAGTGACCCAAGGACACCAGATATATGTCGTTTATCCTCTTATCAAAGAGAACGAGAAACTTGACCTACTCGACTTGCAAAACGGTTTTAACACTTTGTGCGAAGCCTTCCCAGACTATCGTATCTCGATGGTTCATGGGCAGATGAAACCCAAGGACAAAGAGGAGCAGATGCAGCGGTTTGTACAAGGACAGACACAGATCTTAGTAGCCACCACCGTCATTGAGGTGGGAGTCGATGTGCCGAACGCCAGCGTGATGATTATTGAGAATGCCGAGCGTTTTGGACTCAGTCAGTTGCACCAACTGCGCGGACGCGTAGGACGCGGTGCCGAGCAGAGTTTCTGCCTCCTACTCACGGGCATCGAGATCAGTAAGGAAACGCGACAACGCATGGATATCATGGTTGCCACAAATAATGGGTTTAAGATTGCGGAAGCAGACCTACAGCTGCGCGGTCCCGGTGACTTTGAAGGTACCCAACAATCGGGCTTACCTTTTGAACTTAAAATTGCCTCCCTCACTATGGATGGGCAGATATTAGAAATAGCCCGCCAAGCGGCTAAGGCTATTTTAGACAAAGATCCTCTATTGGAAGACTCTTTCCATCGTATCTATAAGGAACAACTCAACCGCCTGCGTCAGACGCAAGCGGTGAATTGGAGCGAGATATCGTAATTAGACGGTCGCTTCGATGTTCCACATAAAAGCGCGAACACCAATCTCCTCATTACGCAGATCCAGTTTCTTGACGGACTCTAAGAGGTCCTTCACTTTGTCGTCTTCAACAATAGTGATGACACAACTGTTCATCTCCGGCCAAGCGTGCGTACCACGATGGGGAACACCCCCATTCGTGCCACGACCTTGTACTTGTTCAAAGAACGTAAATCCTTGTATATTAAGGGTATCAAGCATATATTCGACACGCTCTGTGTCGGCCTGATTAAAAACAATCATTACACTTTTCATACTACTTATTCGTTTTTGAAGGAACTTTAATATCCATAAAGATAAACTTCTCGCGGAGTTTGCGCAACTTCGTTGCCTCGTCCTCTTTGGTGATGGCACCGTACATGACGGGCACTATATACAAGGTGAGGAATGTCGATACCGTCAAACCACCGATAACCACGATACCTAACGGTTGCCACATCTCGGCACCTTCACCGTTACTTACCGCCATCGGCACCATACCAAGAATCGTCGTGAACGCAGTCATCAGCACAGGACGGATACGGCTCTTACCCGAAACCATAATCGCTTCGTCCAATGGCAGGTCACGCTCACGCATAAGGTTGATATAATCGACGAGCACAATACCGTTTTTGACTACGATACCTGCCAACAAGACCAGTCCCATCGCACCCACCATATCGAGCGATCTGCCCGTCAACCATAGAGCGATGAGCACACCCGAGATAGCAAAAGGTATAGCGAACATAATAATACCCGGATACGTAAAGGACTCAAACTGCGAAGCCATCACGATATAAACCAATAGGATAATCAACAATCCCAATAAACCGAGATTACCGAAGGTCTCTTGTTGGGTCTCAAAGGTACCTGCCAAACGATAGGAGTAACCCGTTGGGAAGTCGAGTTCGGGCATTACCTTGGTTTCTAATTCTTGAGCTAATTCACCTAACGAGATATCGTACGGATAGACATGAACCGTCACAATACGCTGACGAGCCTTACGCTCAATCGTAGGCGGAGCCCAATACTCACCGATAGAAGCCACCTCACTCAGTTTCACTTTGCCGCCGGTAGCCGTAGGCAACGAGAAATCAAGGATATCGGAAATAGAGTTACGGTTCTCCTCTTTGAGGCGAACAAGGATATCGTACTCCGAACCGTCCTCTTTGAGGTAACCACTGTTCATACCGTTCACGCGGTTACGCAGATAAGTAGAGATAGTAGCCGAAGTCAATCCCAGACGGGAAGCTTTCTCCTTATCAATCGTGATATTGATTTCCGGACGGTCATCTTCACGACTCACATTCACATCGCGAGCACCCGGCAGTTGTTTAGCCAAGTATTTGCACTTCTCTGCCAAAGCGGAAGTAGCCGCAAAATCGTAACCATAAATCTCCACATCCACCGTCTGAGCACCACCGCCACCCATACCACTACCGGTATTGGCTTGGTACTCGGTGATCTCCGGATAACGTGCCATCTCTTGACGCAGAACCTCCGCAATCTCAAAGATCGAACGGTCACGTTCCCATTTCTTGTTGCAACGAACGGTCATCGAAATCTTGTTGTTCATCGTCGAGGAGAACAAGGCAGAGATAGATGCATCATCGTTCGAACCGGCAGAGGTGTTAATCAGTTCTATCTCGGGGCATAACTCGTAGAAACGTGCTTCCAGTTTGCGAGCCGTCTTCAAGGTCTGCTCAATACGGGTACCACGTTGCAGTTGTACCGTCACCGACAAACGACCGTTATCTTGCGGTTTCATAAAGTCAAAACCAATCTTTCCGAAGACCATCGGCAGCAGACTTGCTACAAAGAAAAGACCTAAAATAGTGAATGTCAACGCCTTATGTTTGAGGCACCAACCTAACGAACGCGAATAAGCGTCGTCTATCTTATCCAGCAATGCCACCACGGTACGATCGTACCAGTTCTTCTTACCTGCTTCGTCATCCACTAAGTTACCATTCTCATCTACATGCACTTTCTTGGGAGTGAGCAGTTTAGAGGCAAGCATCGGGGTTAAGGTGATAGCCACGACCGTAGAGGTACAGCAGACAATCGTCACAATCCAACCTAACTCGTGGAACATCACACCGGCTTGACCTTTAATCATCGTCAGCGGAACGAATACCACCACCAGCACTAATGTCGTCGCAATAACGGATACCCACACCTCGTTGGTCGCGTAGATAGCTGCCTCACGAGGGTTCTCACCACGCTCCACGTGCTTGGTGATGTTCTCCAAAACCACGATAGCATCATCCACCACCATACCGATGGCAATCGTCAACGAGCAAAGCGAGATGATATTGATGGACGAATCCACGAGTTTGAGGTAAGCAAATGCCACAATCAACGAGATAGGAATAGTGAGCGAAATGATAATCGTTGCGCGCCAGCGTCCAAGGAAGAACAGCACCACCAATACCACGAACAGCAACGCATAGAGCACCGACTCCTCCAATGAGTTAATGGAGTTACGGATGTTCTCCGACGACTCGTAAATCTTCTCAATCTTAATATCCGAAGGAATCTGTTTCTGTATCTTCGCCAACTCGGCTTTCACGTTTTCGCAGACCTTAACGGTGTTAGCACCCGTCTGCTTAGCCACAATCAGACGCACAGACTCACGTCCGTTTGTCTTCTCGTCCAAACTGAGGTCCTTAATCGTATCGCGCACGGTGGCGATATCGCGAATGAAGACGGGTTGACCTTTCGGGGTGATAGTCACCATCAAGTCGCGTATCTCACGACTGTCCACAAACTCCGACCTAACCTGCATCTGGTATTGCTCCTTCACCATCTTCACCGTACCCGAACTGAGGTTGAGGTTATTGGCGGTCACCACTTGACCTATCTGCTCCAAGCTCAGACCATACGCGTCCAGTTTTTGCTGGTCGCAATCCACATACACGTATCGTTCGGGCGAACCGGACAAAGACACGTTACCGATACCGTCGATGTGACTGAGCTGAGGCACAATCTCATCGTTGAGTAACTTATCCAAACCGGCATAACTCTCGTCCGCCGTAAACGAGTATTGGGCGATAGGCATTGAAGATGTGGAGAACTTAAAGATCACCGGCGTACCACAGTTGTCGGGCAGCCTGTCTTTGGTCATATCCACGAACGATCGTATATCGTTCACCGCCTCATCAATATCTTCCCCCCACTCCAACTCCATCGTCACCATCGAGATATTATCCTTCGATTGGGAAGTCAAGTGTTTCAAGTGATCGACAGAGTTCAAAGCGTTCTCTAACACTTTCGTCACATTCGTCTCCATCTCGGACGCAGAAGCACCCGGATAGGTGGTCATCACCGTCACGTACGGTGGATCCATTTCAGGGAACTGGTCAATAGGCAGCTGCGAAAAGCTGTATAGACCTATCACGATAACCGCCACAAAAATAAGGGCTGTCGTTACCGGTTTTTGTATCGCTGATTTATAAATTGCCATAATCTTATTATTTTTAATCAACTACGTTGAGTTTCACTCCATCTACGAGTTTATGCTGTCCCACGTACACATATTCGGCACCGGGCACAATCTCCGGAGCGATAATCTCGATATCCTCATCGACACGTTGACCAAGGGTCACGCCTACGCGTTGCGCGCGCCCGTTATTATTAAGGAAGACGTAGCGGTCGTTGGCTCCCACCAGCTTCTCAACGGATTGGTAGGGAACGGCAATGATGTCCTCCTTACCCAAGCCAACGGTCGTGGTCACGTACATACCCGGACGCAAGAGTTCTTTCTCGTTAGGAATGACCACCTTGCATTGGAACGTGTGGGTCGAAGGATCAATCGTCGGATACACTACCTCAATAGTAGCAGGGAAGGTTTTGTCGGGATAGATCTCCGACTTAACCGTCAACTTCATTCCTTTCTTCACCAATGGGAAATACGTTTCAGGAATAGCGATAAGCGTCTTGAGTTTATCAATCTCCGTCAGCACCACAATCGGTTGACCGGCATACAGCTCGCCATCCTCGTAGTTCTTAGCAGAGATAACGCCATCGAAAGGAGCCTTCACGTAGGTGTTCTTCTCCAAGAACTCAGCATTCTCTTTCGTTTGGTCGTAACTCAGTTTGACTTGGTCGTAAGACTGTTGGCTCACCGAACCCGAAGCTAAGAGGGCGTCCATACGTTGTTTCTCAATCGTGAGATTGCCCAACGTCAACTTCGTCGTTTTGTACTGGTTCTCGTCCATCATCACGAGGATATCGCCGCGCGTCTTGCGGTCACCTACTTCAACGTAGATGTGCTCAATCTTACCCTGCAAAGAGGGGGCGATATTCACGGTCTGATAACCTTGTAAGTTACTGGATACTTGAATCTGGCGCTCGATAGGACGAGGTTGCAGAATCATTGTCGACACTTGCTCAACGCGCTCTTCTTGCGCGGTCTGAGTGGTTTGCGTACATGCGATGGCTAATAGCGCCATCGGAAGTAAAAAAAGTTCTTTTTTCATTTTATCTATTATTTTCTATATTGTCTTTTGTCCTTTGTCCTTGCTCTTTTGTCCCCTACTTCTCATTATGCAAAAACTTCTCCAACTCCACGAAGTTCTGAATCAGCGTCAGGGACGCTTGTACGTAGGTGGACTGTGCGGAAATGACATCATTGCCCGCATTCGTCAATTCAAGTAACGAGGCGGAACCCCACGAATACTTATTCAGCACATTTTTCATCACTCGGTTGGTGACTTCGAGGTTCTCTTGTTCGTTGAGGAAGATAGCGTATGCGTTTTGCAAGTTATTGCATAGTTGGCGATGCTGGATACCGAGGTTAGCGGTCGTCTCCTCAAACGTGTTTTGTGCCTCCATGAGGGCAATCTTCTTCTCGTGTACACCGGCAGCACGCTTACCCGAAGACCAAAGCGGCAGACTGACCGAAACGGCAACCATATTCGGAGGAGTCATATTAAAACCTCCTTCCGAGAGGTCGTGACGATATTGGTACTGATACGAAGCCCCAACCGTAGGTCCGTAAGCCCAACCCGCCATGGCTTTGTTTTTCTTTGCTAACTCAACATTCTTTTGAAGAAGTTGGTAGTTATAGTTATTTTCTATCACGAAGGGTTCTGCGAGAAGACGCACAATCTTTTCCGACATACTCTCGGGATTAGGATTAGAGGTCAACACCAACTCCGTTTCGGCAGGTACACCCAACAAAACACGGAGGGTGTTGTACGCCAACTCTACGTTTCGTTCGTTCTGCTTAACATTGTTTTTCATTGCGTTCACGCGCACTAACATCTGGTCGTATTGGGTCTGTTCTGCCGCACCTACTTCGACCATCTTTTGGGTTTGATTGGCTAATGTGGACATATTCGCTACCGTCGAATCGAGCAACGCTGTCACGGACTCCATTACCTTAACGGACATATACGCGGTCATCACGTTGCCACGCAGGTCTGTTTCGGTCTGTTGACGCGTGATGTCTTGCATCTGAATAGCGATATTCTGTAGCAATACACCCACAATCGCCTGTCCGTTCAGACCAATAGAAGCCGTAACGTTTGCCGTAAGATAGTTCGGCATCGGCATTTGGCGTCCCATGAAGTTCATTTCGTAGTTACACATGTCAATAAACTGACCCGATGCATCGGCTTGCGGCAGCATCGCGGCTATCGTCTGCCAGCGTTGCGCGTGGGCTTTCTTCACCTCAAGAGTAGCATTCTGCATCGAGCGGTTCTGCTGAACCGCATACTCTTGCGCCTCTTCTAACGAGAGGGTTAACTTCTCCTGCGCCTCCATCATTGTGAAGGTCAACAAGGAGATTACAATTACTAAAATCTTTTTCATATCATTAAATATTAATTCACTTTCACTTTCACTTTTACTTTCACTCAATTCATCATTTCCTCAATCTTTCTCTTTCCTTCTTCCGAGATGATACCTCTAAACAGCACATCTAATCCATATTTACTAACGCGCGCACATAGGTTCTGATCCTTGGTCGTGGCTAACTCGTCCACCATCCACTCGTGTAGTTTGGCAAAAAGAATCGCTGTCAGTTTGGGGTCAATATCCTCTCTAAACACTTTCTCTCGAACACCCGCCTCAAAGAATGTGCGGAACAACTCTTTGTTGCGAGCTTTCACGCGTTCAAGGTGCTCAGCAAAAGCTTGAGGATAATATTTCTTTAGGTCATAGAGCACAGGCGGAATCTGCCTTACATCTTGAGCTTTCTTGAGAATCTGAATAGCGCTCACCAGAATATCCACTACGTTCTTGCCTTTAACAGAGCGCATATACTCATCTTCTTGAGCTTGTTCGCGACGGCGCAGGAGTGCGTCCACCAGGGCATCTTTGGTCTCAAAATAGACATAGAACGTCTTTTTGGATATTCCCAAATCGCGGCAGATGTCGTCTATCGACACCGAGCGAATGCCTACCTTACGCATCTTCTCGCTCGCCGCTGCCAAAATTTGTTCTTTTAGATTTTCCGTCATAACTATTCAAATATAATTGTCCTTTGTCTTTGTTCCTTGCTCCTTCATCCAATTTCGGCTGCAAAGGTACTACATTTTTTTGATATATGCAAGAAACTTGGAAACTTTCACCACTTTTTCGGTTTCCTATTTTCTTTTTGCTATCTCTACATTACAAAAACCGTGCCAACCATTCACCATTCATTCTAAACCGCAGATTGCCACCCATCAAACGGGGGCGGATTGTTATTTTTTGTTAAAAATTCAAGAAAAAGGTGCATTTTTTAGAAAAATGTTGTATGGTATAGTGAAAAACGGCGAATTTTTGACTTTGCGTGGTATAAAATATAGTGAGAGGGCATACAATTTAGGTGAATTTGTTGTAACTCAGACTTTGCAAAAATCAGTTTTTTGAACGATTTTTGAAAAAAAACGGCATATTTTAGAAAAAATGTAGTAATCAAATTAGTAGAAGGGGTACTTTTCTGAAGATAATAAAAATTTAGGGCAAACTGCGCCTAAATTATTATTTATAAACCTTTTAAAACACAAATCAATTATGTTACAGAAAAACATCCATTTGACCGAGTGTGACGACTTACAGATTACGTCGCATCTCAATGTAGAGGCACTGCCTCAGTTCTTACAAGACCTCCTCAGCGTGGCTCACACCACCGAACAGAAGGACATGCTGCTTATGAGTTCGCTCACGACCTTATCGACCGTCATGAACTCCGTCTATTTCCGCTATGGCACCACCGGCAAACGCTACTATCCCGAACTGATGACGTTCATCATGGCAGGCGCAGCCAGTGGTAAGGGTATCGCCGAACTCAGCAAACGCCTCGTGGAGAAAGTACACGAAGACACTCCTCTTATTATCGCGGGCGATAGCACTTATCCCGCTTTCTACCAACAACTGCTCGACCAAGACGGCTGCGGACTGCTCTTTGAGACCGAGGGTAGTGTGATAACCGACATCTGGAAAGGCGGAGCGATGAGTTACAACACCGCCTTGCGTAAGGCTGCCGAACACGAGACCCTCAGTAAGAACCGCATTAATAGCGGACAGACCGAGATTGCTTGCCCGAAAGTAGGGATGATGCTCACGGGTACGTTTAGTCAGTTTAAGGCCTTAGTGCCGAGTGTGGAGAACGGTTTCTTCTCGCGACTGATGACGGTCGTAGTCAGAGAGCACCAAGACTTCGATGGCTCCGTCTTCCTGCCGAGTAATGAGGGGGCAGAGGTGGAGGCGGTTATAGGGCGTCTTGCTATGCAAGTGAAAAACCTCTATGAGAGGCTTAATGGTGCAGGATGCACAATGCACGATGCACGATTAGACGAAGGGATTGAGTTTCGCTTGACGGAGGAGCAGGCGAGGTTGTTGGGTCAAGTGATGGAGAAAGAATATAAGGAATACGTGCGCGTGTTAGGTGACGGCTTCCATGCCAGTGTGGTGAGAAACGGTATCAACGTGATGCGCATAGCGGCAGTGCTGAGCGCACTAAGATTAGTGGAAAGTGAAAGTGAAAGTGAACTCACATGTTCCGAAGAGGATTTTCAGACGGCGATGGTGATAGGAACGAAGATGCTTTTGCATGCAGCGGACGCGTATAACCAAATAACGGAAGAAAGCAAAGAGGCGGTGCCGAGTATTAAAGGGAGTTATCAGAAAGAGACGTTCTTTGTGAGTCTGCCGGAAGAGTTTAGTACGGGAGAGTGTGAACAACACGGAACACGTCTGGGTGTATGTAGCAGAACTATTCGTCGTTGGATAGAAAGGTGGACAGAAACAGGGAAAATCACAAAAACCGAGTATGGCCATTATCAAAAAACTGCATAAAAGTAGGACATGTCCTAGTGTCCTACTTTACGGGAACGCCCATCAATAAAGGGATAAAGCGAAGTAGGACAGTAGGACATGTCCTACTTCGAAAGGCTCGCTAGGTAAAACGGCAAAAGACTTTTGCCGAGAAGGAACAGGGTCTATAGAACCGAGATTAGAAAATCTCGGTAACAGAAACACTGTTAAAGAACCCGCATAATATGCGGTGGTAAGTGGACGATAACACCGCTCGCGGAGGCTCGCGGTGTCCCGTACTGAAATAGGTTTACTCATAAAAAAATAAAAAAGTGTTATTTTTTAAGATTTTGTATTATGAGTAAAATTGTTAAGCGTCAGTATTCTGATGCATTTAAGTCCCAAGTTTTAGAAGATTATGCTCATTCT
>JAZQOG010000071.1:0-11854 GCA_045627765.1 Paludibacteraceae bacterium
TCGACCTGATGGACGATGTAGAGTCCGAACTCGGCATTCACGTCACACCAATGACCTGGGCCAAAGGTCAAGGCGAACGGTTTGAGTCGGTCAGCAGTTTATATAAAGTAGAGGGAACATCCTTCCAACTGCTCGATAAGCCTGCCGACGTGAAGCAAGACGATTGGGACCTGATAAAAGAAGTCTATCCGCGTTTTGACAAAACCGAATATGAATTAGGCAATATGGCTCCCGTCTTCTATGGCAGTGCGTATAAGACGATTGGTATAGAGGAGATGTTGGAGTGTTTCATTCGTTTGGCACCTTCGCCCCGTCCGGTAGAAGCACAAGAGCGCACCGTCAATCCGATGGAAGAGAAGTTCTCGGGATTCTGCTTTAAGATCCACGCCAACCTCGACCCGAACCATCGTTCGTGTATTGCGTTCTTTAAGATCTGTTCGGGTCGTTTCGAGCGTAATCAGTATTATAAGCACGTGCGTAAGGACCAGCAGATGCGTTTCAGTGCGCCCACCTGTTTTATGGCGCAAAAGAAAGAGACCATTGATGAGGCTTTTGCAGGCGATGTAGTCGGTCTGCCCGATACCGGGAACTTCAAGATTGGTGACACCTTGACCGCAGGAGAGAACCTGCATTTCAAAGGCTTACCTTCTTTCTCGCCGGAGATGTTCAAATACATTGAGAACGCTGACCCAATGAAGCAGAAGCAGTTAGAGAAAGGTATCCGTCAATTGATGGACGAAGGTGTAGCGCAGCTTTTTATCAACCAGATGAATGGTCGTAAGATCATCGGCACCGTAGGTCAGTTGCAATTTGAGGTGATACAATACCGGTTGGAGCACGAGTACAATGCCCTCTGTCGGTGGGAGAATATACCAATGTATAAGGCTTGCTGGGTAGCACCTGCCACACCCGATGACCCCGAATACGAAGCCGAGTTAGCACTCTTCAAACGCCGCAAAGCACAGTATATGGCCACCGATAAGGAAGGTCGCGACGTGTTTATGGCGGATAGCGCCTACGTTTTATCCATGGCTCAACAAGATTATAAACATATACATTTTCACTTTACATCAGAGTTTTAGCGGGTTTAGCAGGTTTAGCAGGTTTAGCAGGTTTAGCGGGTTTAACAAGTTTAGAAAATATGGAACAAAGACAATTCGGATTTGAGAAGTTATCTGTTTGGCAAGCAGCAAGAGAATACTCCAAAGAGATATACAAATTAACAAAGCTCTTTCCAAAAGAAGAAGTATATGGTTTGACGTCACAAATTCAAAGAGCTGTTGTTTCTATTTCATCTAATATAGCAGAAGGATCGGGTAGAACCGGAATTAAAGACCAAATAAAATTTTATGGCATCGCTTACGGATCACTTTTAGAAACAATTTCTCAACTGTTTTTAGCATTGGATTTACACTACATAAGTGAAGCAGATGTTAATCGACTACGCCCATTAGCAGAAATAATAAGTGCACGCCTTAGCGTATTATGTCAAAGTTTACAAGCAAAAAATAACGATTAAAATTAAACTATCATGAACAACTTAAAAGTAAGGTTAACCATTATGAATTTCCTTGAATTTGCAGTTTGGGGATCATACTTGGTTTGTATCGGTCAATTCTTAGGTAAAGTAGGATTTGGAGAGTACATCTCTTGGTTCTATATTGCTCAAGGAGTAGTAAGTATTTTTATGCCTGCTATTATGGGTATAATCGCAGACAAGTTTATTCAGCCTCAAAGATTGCTCGGTTTAAGTCACCTTGCCGCCGCTATTTTTATGTTAATAGCTGCCTATTTTGGAATGCAAGCAACACAAGCATTTGTTGATGGTATTCAGCCGCTTAGCATTAGTACTATTTTTATTCCTTATTGCTTAAGTGTCGCATTCTTTATGCCGACTATTGCATTGAGCAACACAGTGGCTTTTGATTTGTTAAAACGAAATGGATTTGATACTGTTAAAGATTTCCCACCCATACGTGTATTTGGTACAGTCGGTTTTATAGCAGCCATGTGGTTCGTTAATTTTGTCCATTTTGGATTGGCAGACGCAGCCCAATTTACATATATGCAATTGATTATTTGTGGCATTATCGGTCTTATATTAGGTCTATTTTGCTTCACATTACCACAATGTCCTTTGCAAACCAATAATGGAGTAGAAAAAACTCTCGCTCAACGATTAGGCCTAGATGCTTTTGTATTATTTAAGAATAAGCAAATGGCTTTATTCTTCATTTTCTCTATGTGCTTAGGCGTAAGTCTTCAGATTACCAATGGTTATGCGACTTCTTATATCAATAGTTTTGCCGCTATTTCAGATAGTTGGTTTGCTCAAAACCCAACTCTTTTGGTTTCTGTTTCCCAAATCTGCGAAGCTTTATGCATTTTGCTTATCCCCTTCTTTATGAAGCGTTTTGGTATTAAAAATGTAATGCTAATCGCAATGTTTGCGTGGTTCTTGCGTTTCGGATTGTTTGGAATTGGAACAACAGAAAGTATCGCCGGTATTATCTGCCTATTTATGAGTTGCATCGTTTATGGTGTAGCATTTGACTTCTTTAATGTATCCGGTGCGCTCTTTGTTGAACAAGAAGCACCTGCGGCTGTTCGCGGTAGTGCCCAAGGTCTATTTATGTTAATGACAAATGGTATTGGAGCCTCCGTCGGAACTTGGATTGCAGGTATGATTGTTAATCATTTCTGCGTATGGAACAATGGCTATCTGGTAGCCCGAGAAGGTGTTAATGGCGGTTGGTTTGCTACATGGGGAATTTTTTCCTTATACGCGTTAGTCGTTGCTATTATGTTTGCTATTATTTTCCCCTATAAGAGAAATTCAACCCGCTAAACCTGCTAAACTCGCTAAACCCGCTAAACTTGTTAAACCCATCTAAAAACACACAAAACAATGAAAAAGACACTTATTCTGTTATCCGCTATTGCCATCTCGATGTGGGCAAGCGCACAGGAACTCACTCCGCAAGTGCTACAAAACTTGCAAAACAGTTATCAAGAAGATGCACAAACCAAAGCCATTCGTAATGCCATTGGCAGCACCGATTTGAAGGTCTTAGCCCTCAATCAAGACAACTTGGATAACCTTGATTTCCATTTCTCGAACGCAGTATATAAACTGCCGAAGAAAGACATTACGAACCAAAAGAAAAGTGGTCGTTGCTGGTTGTTCTGCACCCTTAACGTCCTTCGTGACGATATATGTAAACGACACAACCTCAAGAGTTTTGAGTTCTCCGAGAACTACCTTTTCTTCTACGACCAATTGGAGAAGAGTAACCTCTATTTGGAGAATATCATCGCTACGCGCAAACTCAAAGAGGACAGTCGTGAGATTGACTATCTCCTCCACCACCCCATTGGTGACGGCGGCTCGTTCGTAGGTGCCGTGGATTTGATCAGCAAATACGGAGCCGTACCGGCTGAGTGTATGCACGAGACCACCGTGGCGAACGCTACGGCAAGTTATAAACCACTTATTCAAGCTAAGTTACGCGAGTTCGCTATTGCCCTTCGCGACAACACCAAAGCCAGCGACAAGAAACTGCGTGCTATCAAAGAGGAACAGTTAAAACAGATCTATCGCTTACTCGTTTTATGCTATGGTGTTCCGCCTACGGAGTTCACTTGGGCTCGCTACGACAAGAAGGACAAACTCGTAAGCAAAGAGACCTATACACCCAAGTCGTTTGCAGAACAATTTGTAAGGGCAGAGATGCTGACGGACTACGTGATGTTTATGAACGACCCTACGCGCGCGTATTATAAGGTGTATGACGCACAAGAGGATCGGCATGTCTATGAAGGTGCGAACTGGTGCTATATCAACCTGCCTGTTGAGGAGATACAGAAGATGTGTATCGCCAGTATCAAGGACAGTGTGGCTATCTACACAGGCTCAGACGTTGGCAAAGACCGCAACAGCGCTAAAGGGTATCTCAGTACGAAGAACTACAACTACGAGGAGCTGTTAGGTATCGACTTTCCGATGAATAAGGCAGAACGTATCCGAACGTTCACGTCCGCCAGTACACACGCGATGGCACTCGTAGCCGTGGATTTAGACAAGGACAACAAACCGACCAAATGGTTATTGGAAAACAGCTGGGGCGACAAGTCCGGTTGGAAAGGGTATTTCATGCTAGATGACGGTTGGTTCCACGAGTATATCTTCCGCTTTGTGTTGGAGCGCAAATATGTACCTCAAGAGTATATTGACTTACTCGATACCAAGCACATCATGATTCCCGCTTGGGATCCGATGGCGCAAGGTGAAGTAGAATAAACCCGCTAAACCAGCTAAACCAGCTAAACATGTACCGCAAAGAACTAAGCTACTATTTCTCCACTCCCATCGCGTATATCGTGATAGGGTTGTACTTGATAGGGATAAGTCTATTCCTCTGGGTTATCCCGGGGGAGTGGAATATCCTTGATTCGGGTTATGCCCAAGTGGATGGGCTGTTTCAACTCTCGCCTTGGTTCTTTATGTTACTCTGTCCGGCATTGACAATGCGTCTTTTCGCCGAAGAACGCAGTTCCGGCACTTGGGACTTACTCCTAACCAAAGGCATACCCCTTTGGCGAATAGTGACGGAGAAAGCCTTAGCGGCTTGGACATTGCTTATCATCGGTATCCTACCCTGTTTGGTTCATTACGGTATCGTCTATTGGCTTGCCGAACCGATGGGCAATATCGACTTAGGTCAGTTCATTGGCGGCTGGATAGGACTGATTTTACTCAGCGGAGCAATGATTAGTATTGGGGTACTGGCAGGGTCTTGCACTAAGAGTCAGATTGTGGCTTTCATTATAGGAGCGGTTGCAAACTTCGTTTTCTATTGGTTACTAATGCAGGATCATTACATGAGTATGACGCGCGGCGTGATTGATTTGCGCGATGTAGCGTTCTTCATTTTTATTCCTCTCCTATTCCTCTCTATTGCATTCTCCGTCCTTAATATACTCACCCACAAATAAATCTCTCACAAACTCCACAGATCCATACCTTTGCAGCGCAAACTGCAAAACGAATATAATAAAACACACCCTTCCAAATAGTAACATTATGGAATCAAAACAAATAGCTTCATACAGTACCAATGATTTTGCACTTGCTGTCGAAATGATTAGAAAGGCACAAAGCAATTTATTTTACGTAGCCAATACAACTCTTATCGACCTCTATTGGAACTTAGGGAAACATATTTCCGAGCGTGTTGCTCTTGCCGGATGGGGAAAGGGGGTTGTAGAGGAACTTGCGGCATATATTCATCAAAACGAACCTAATGCCAGTGGTTTCTCTGCATCTAATCTTTGGAGAATGAAACAATTTTATGAGACCTATTGTGACAATGAAAAACTCGCAACGCTTGTGCGAGAAATAGGATGGAGCAACAATCTCGCTATTATGACCCAAGCCAAATCGAATGAAGAAAAAGAGTTTTATTTACATTTATGCATCGATGAGCGGCTGAAATATAAAGAACTGAAACGGCAGATTGCTGCTTGTGTTTATGAGCGATCTGTTCTCAATAAGCCAAAACTCGCAACGGTTTTGCGAGAAATTGCTCCTAAGGCACAAGAGGTCTTCCGTGACACCTATGTTATGGAGTTTATAACCGGTCAAGAAGCCAAACCCGAAAACTCTCTCCGTAAAACCATGCTTAAGAAAATGAAGCAATTGATTTTGGAATTAGGTAAGGATTTTATTGCTATGGAAGAGGAATTTCGTGTGCAGGTTGGTACACATGACTATCGTATTGATTTACTCTTCTATCATCGGCGTTTGCAATGTCTCGTGGCGTTTGAACTAAAGACGGAGGAATTTCAGCCGGAACATCTTGGACAACTGAATTTTTATCTTGAAGCGTTGGATCGTGATGTACGCTATGAGAATGAAAATCCAAGCATTGGGGTACTCTTGTGTAAAAGCAAAGACGATGAGGTGGTCGAATATGCCTTGAGTCGAACATTATCGCCTACGCTCGTTGCTCAATATGAACTGATGCTTCCTGACAAAGAACTATTGCAAAAACGTGTTCGAGAAGTGTATGAACAAAGTTTGGAACTCATAGAACGTGAGGAAGAGGATAAATAAATCCGAGTTGCACCAACCGGATAGGCTAAGACATAACTCATCGTCCGGCAGACGGAATTGCTCATCACTCACGAGATGTAAAACAGTGAGGAAAAAGTTGTAATTTTTGCAAGCGAAATTGAAAATAAAAAACATAACCGACCTTTGGGTGCGATTGGGCGTTGCCCTTTTGAGAAAAAAGAAAGAATAGAAAAGTTAGTCGGTGACTAGCCAATTAGAAAATAAAAGATGGCAATAAAATGAATAGTATGGATAATCAATTACAAACACAAAATCTTTATTCCAAGATAGCAGATTTAATAGAACAATCTCGCAAGTATGTAGCAAAATCCATCAATACAGCAATGGCTGCAACCTATTATGAGATAGGTCGCTTTATTGTCGAAGATGAACAAAAGGGGAAAGCTCGTGCTGAATATGGTAAACAGGTTTTGCAAGACCTCTCTGCACGGCTGACGGAGCAGTTTGGAAAGGGTTGGAGTGTGGATAACCTAAAGAAAATAAGACAGTTCTATGTCGTTTATTCAAAAATGGTAACCAGTGGTTATCCAATTGCAGAAAGATGCTTTAGTCGAGTTGACATTACCTAAAGATGCAAATATTTATGCACAGCAGTATGCACTCTGTTTGCCCAATAAAGAAGAGTTGCAAACGAAGTTAGTTGAGTGGATAAACGAATACGAAGAACAGAACAATAACGAAACGTAGTAATCGTGCCCTTGTGGCTAAGACATAACTCATCGTCCGGCAGACGGAATTGCTCGTCACTCACTGACGTTAAAGCTAACCACTAACCTGCTAAGCACTAAAAAATGCATTTTTGTCCGCAAAAGTGCATTTTTTTTTGTACTCCTTGAGATAGCACTGCCTCGTTTTGGCAGTTAGTCGCCGTACCTTTGCAGCCGAAATTGAAAAAATCAAAGAACAACTATGGCTGGTCAAATGTTAGAGATCCCATTTGGGAGTTTTGAAGGCACAAGTGCCGTTAAGTTATCACAAGAGGCACAAAATTGCGACAAAATGCAAATTGTTCGTCCCGAAACTTGCGTATGTGAAAATTTTTCCGTACCTTTGCGGTCGTTTAACGCCGCAAGGGAGTTAGAAACTCTTAAGGAGCAAGAAGATGAAGATAATATAAATATAGAAGATATGGCAAAAAGTATTGAAGAAAAAGTGGAAGATTGGGCAAAAAAACAATTTGGTTCCCAAAAGTATTACACGAAGACTGAGAGTATCAACTCCGAAATAGATGATGCTTTGCGTAAGGCCCCCAGCAAAAGTGGAGGTTCCGGCTCTAATTTCCCCGACATCAAATGTATGATAGATGCCGATACTCGCCATATTCCTGTAATGATAGAAGTTAAGGGTACGCAAGGAGTTCTCATAAAATTAGACGCAATAGGTGCGGTTGAAAATACCACAAAGAAAGGTGATCCTAATTATAGTAATATCGCCAAATATGCCGTAAATGGTGCAGTCCACTATGCACGCGCTATCTTAGACTTTGCTCCTTCGTATAAAGAAGTACTTGCCATTGGTGTAAATGGTTATGAACAAGGCACAGAAACTAAATATGAAGTTAGTGCTTGGTATGTAAGCAAGGAAAATCTTTATTTGCCCAAAAAAGTTGGAGATTTTGAAGATTTAAGTTTCTTGCAGAAAAAGAATATTCCTCAATTAGTTGCAAAAATTGATACGTTAGGCCTAACCGAAGCCGAAATAGAAGCGCAAAAACGCGAATTGGAAAATAAAATAGATCTTGCACTAAAAGACCTTAATCAAAAATTAGAAGACGAATTACACATTCTTGTTTCCAATCGTGTACAATTAGTAGCAGGAATGATTATGGCGGGACTAGGTTCTGAGAATGTCTTACCATTACAAGTTGAAGAATTGCAAGGACAGATAGGGGATGAAAACGATGGTCAAATTATTATGACCAAAATTGGAATGTTTTTAGAAGATAAACGTATTCCTAAAGAAAAACGAAAACTCATCTGTAATACGTTGCAAACGCCATTTTTGCAATCTGATTTACAAACGCCCACAAATGGAGAAAGTAAATTGCACACAATGTATAAGGATGTAAAAGAAAAAGTTATGCCTTATCTTAATGGGGAGTTGCACAATTTGGATTTTACAGGTCGCTTGTTTAATGTAATGAACGATTGGGTTGCTGTTCCCGATGGTGGCAGAAACGATGTGGTTCTTACTCCGCGCTATGTTACCGACTTAATGGCTAAACTATGTAATGTTAATAAAGATAGTTACGCTTGGGACTTTACAGTAGGTTCAGCTGGTTTCCTTATTTCCGCTATGAATGCTATGATTGCAGATGCTAAACAAACCATCAAAAGCCCCGTTTTATTAGAAAAGAAAATCCGAGAAATTAAACTTAAGCAATTATTAGGCATTGAGGTTCTGCCCGATGTTTATATCTTGGCAGTTCTTAATATGATATTGATGCAAGATGGTAGCACCAATATCATTCGAGGCGATTCGTTGCAATACGATGGTAACTATCAGCAAGGTGAAGAAAACGGGCAGCCGTTCCCCGCTAATGTATTCTTGCTTAATCCTCCTTATTCAGCACCGGGTAAAGGATTTGTCTTTGTTGATAAAGCACTCAACATGATGAACCACGGCGGATATGCAGCGGTTTTGATACAAGAAAATGCAGGCAGTGGAAATGGTTTGCCTTATACCAAACATATTTTGGAGCACAACACCTTGTTGGCATCTATCAAGATGGGCGACATCTTCTGCGGAAAAGCCAGTGTACAACCCGCTATTTATGTGTTTGCAGTAGGACGACCCCATAATATTTTGGATAAAGTCAAATTTATAGATTTCTCAGAAGATGGTTACACTCGTATGAATCGCAGACACTCCGGACAAGACGTCAACTTGCGAGATACCGACCACGCCAAAGAACGTTACGAAGAAATAGCCAATGTAGTATGCCACGGAAGCGACTATTTGCATTATTATAAAGATTGCTTTGTGGAGGATACCATCACACTCAATGGTAACGATTGGACATATAGCCAACACCGCAAAATAAGCACAATTCCAACACACGAGGACTTTGCAAAAGTTGTGAAAGACTATCTCGCTTGGCGCGTTAGTGAAGTTATCAAACAGGAGGATAGCTTGGGAAAAATGTAAGCCCTCGCACGATGCCACCTTGCGAGGGCGGTTACAAAGAATTTAAAATAGGCGATTTGTTTGACGGGAAATATGGGGACACCGATATTCAAGCCAAACATGTCAATGGATTGGGAGTAGATATAATCAGTTCTGGTACAAAAAATAATGGTATTATAGGAAAAACCGATTTGCCTGCACGAATATTTCCTAAAAATACAATAACTATTGATATGTTTGGAAATTGCTTTTTCCAACCGAATCAATACAAATTAGTTACACATGCTCGTATTTTCTCTTTGAATTGGAAAAACGGATACATGAATGAATATTTAGGTTTGTATTTATCGGCAATGTTTGCGTATCTACCCAGCATATACTCATATAACAATATGTGTAGTTGGGAAAAAATCAAAGATTCCACTATTTCGCTCCCCATCACCCCAAAAAAAGAGATTGATTTTCAATTTATCGAGTCGCGTATCCGCGAACTCGAAGAGGAACGGATGCGCGAACTCGAAGCTTACCTAACTGCTGCCGGCTTTGCGGATTGCTCTCTCACTCCTACGGAGGAGGAGGCGCTCCGCAAACTCAGTAACGGAGAGGTAAAACTTTGTGCTCACAACATAATCGATACTTTTCATGTTGCAAATACACACAACATATTAAAATCTGATGTTGTCTTTGATAGTGGTACAACACCATACGTAACAGCAAGCGCAAGTAACAACTCTATCGTCTCGCGTATTTCGTACAAACAAGAAATGATAGAACAAGGGAATTCGATTATGATTGGAGGCAAGACGCTTGTTATTACATATCAACCAGATGCTTTCTTTTCAAATGATAGCCACAACTTAATTTTGCGACCAAAGAATATTAAAGGAGAAAACGAATCTTGTGAATTATTTGCAGTAGCCGCATTATACAAAAGTCTTGCTCCCAAATACTCTTGGGGCGACTCTATCTCAAAACAAAAGATTCAAATAGATAAAGTTTTTCTTCCTATTAATACTGATAATGAGATTGATTATGACTTTATGGAAACCTATATTTCCGCCATCAAGAAGCAGATAATTCAGCAGTTAAAAGATTTTATTTCCAAAGAATATGCCGCATATCAGCAAGTCATTAATCATGATTAAACCAATGCAATATAACCTCTACCGTCTAACCGAACTCGAAAAAGAAATCATTAGATTATGTCTCGTGAATATATAGATACACCATGCCTTTACGGCCCGCCTCTGGCTCGTTTCTATTGGGATTTTGAAACAATGCCGTTGTGCTCGCATCTCAAAGCCAAACTTGCCAAAGGAGGCGAGTATTATAAATTGGTGCAACGGCTAAGCAAAGACTATCGCTATGATTTTAAGGCTATTCACCGGCAACTCCACATTTACAAGGAAGGGAAAAAAGTTCTCATCCTTACGGGCAGGAGCAGCATCAAGGAACTAAGCAAATGAAGAATTTTATTCTATTGGGCATTATTCTTTCCGTGATGTGCAGTTGCGACAGCATAGAAAGCGGTGGCGGAAGCACTTCCTCCAAGGTCGTTGCTTACGTTCGGCAAGGGATGAGTGACTATGGGACGGTGGAATATACCTACGATGGTCATTATATCCGCCAAGGTATGAATGCATATAGTACCGTCGTTTGGACATACGATGGGCATTATATTCGCCAAGGTATGAGCGACTACGGAAAAGTAGTTTGGACATACGATGGTCACTATATCCGGCAAGGTATGGGTGACTACGGAAAGGTGGTCTATACCTTTGATGGGCACTATATTCGTTCCGGCATGGGGGATTATGGTGCTGTGGTTTATACAATAGATTACAAATAACACTCTCTTCCCATCTCCGCCTCTCTGGGTTGCGATGGTTGTGTTTGTAAGCACCGCACATCGTGCTCTAACATCGGTAGTAGAACGATAGTAGTCCATACTATGTCCATAGAATTTCCATCTCCGCCTCCGGGTTGCGGACAGTTGCGGACGCGGACAGTTGTTTCTTATATACACACATACGCGCGGGTGGGGATTATAAAACAACTGTCCGCAACTGTCCGCGTCCGCAGTATGTCTTATACGGAATAAGGTTTACTCATACGGAATCAAAAAATGTACTATTTTTAAGATTTCAGATTTATGAGTAAAACAAGAAACAATTATTTAGAGTCATTTAAACTTCAAGTTTTAAGTGATTATTATGCGAACGGAAGTCCTTTTCGGGCAACGTGTAAAAAATGGAATGTTACGCAGGGGAGTTTGGGTCGATGGATTAAAGCCTCTTGCATGAATGAAAAAAAAGTTGTATCTTTGCAGCCGGAAACGAAACACGACCCGATAATGCAAGACAATCAACCAACCATTCAAGAGTTACAGCAGCAAGTGGCAAACCTTCAAAAGAGTCTAAAGTTTGAGCGTTTACGTGTTACTGCTTATGAACGCCTCATTGAGATTGTAAAAAAAGAAGATGGCATTGACCTGCTAAAAAAAGGTGGTGCCAAACAGTAGACAGCCTGAGCATGGAGTATCGAGAGATAACAATTGAAACTCTATGCGGACTGTTTGGCAAGTCGAAACAG
>JAZQOG010000072.1:0-13841 GCA_045627765.1 Paludibacteraceae bacterium
CTTGAATGCTTTGGGTTGATTCATAGCGAGGTCAGCCAACACCTTGCGGTTGATGACGATACCTGCTTTCTTCATTCCACCCATCAACTGGCTGTAACTCAATCCCTCGGGACGAGCGGCACCATTGATACGTTGGATCCACAAAGCACGGAAAGTGCGTTTTTTGTTCTTACGATCGCGGTATGCATATTGCAAACCTTTTTCGTACGTGTTCTTGGCGACAGTCCAAACGTTGGCACGGCCACCAAAATTGCCTCTTGTGAGACTCATGACTTTCTTGCGACGAGCGCGAGAAGCTACGTGATTTACTGATCTTGGCATAGTCTGTAAATTTTTTGGTGGTTAATAATTAACGCAGCAACAGCATTTCGCGGATACTACGCATGTTCGTTTGGTCGACCATAGCAACGTGATCAAGATTACGTTTTTGCTTCTTGGTCTTCTTCGTCAGAATGTGACTGTGGTAAGCGTGTTTACGCTTTACCTTACCGGTTCCGGTAAGAGTGAATCTTTTTTTAGCACCGGAATTAGTTTTTACCTTTGGCATTTTGTTAAAAATTTAAATTGTTTATTATTTTAAGTCGTAGGCAGCCATCGGTGGCCCAACGACTATTCATTTACCATTGGACGATTTACCATTTACCATTTTATTTTTTAGGTGCGAGGATGACAATCATCCTTTTGCCTTCGAGTTGGGGAACGGATTCGGGTTTACCGACCTCCTCCAAGTCGTTTGCAAAACGCGCCAACAGTAGTTCGCCCTGTTCTTTGAACACAATCGAGCGTCCACGGAAGAAGACGTACGCTTTCACCTTATTTCCATCCTTCAAGAACTCTTGCGCATGCTTGAGTTTGAAGTTGTAATCGTGCTCATCCGTTTGCGGTCCGAAACGAATCTCTTTGACCACAATCTTAGCGGAGTTTTGCTTAATCTCCTTCTCTTTGCGTTTTTTCTGGTACAAGAACTTCTGATAGTCGAGTATGCGGCACACAGGAGGAACTGCGTTTGGGGATACTTCCACGAGGTCTAAATTCAAGTCATCAGCAATGCGCATCGCCTCGCGATAACTATAAATTCCTTGCTCCACATTGTCGCCTACCAGGCGAACTTCATTCACGCCGCGGATCTTATCGTTGATCCTGTTCGGCATCTCTTTTTCCACTCGTCCACGCTGGGGGCGAGGGTAGTTGTTGGGTGCGTTTAACGCCATATACAATTATGCATTCTTAATAAAAAGCGTGCAAAGGTACAACATTTTTTTGATACTACCAAATTTTTTAGAAAAAAAGTGATATTTTTTTAATAATGTTTGCGTATATGCGAGATTTTTCGTAACTTTGCAGCCAAATTCGGTAAAATACGAAAAATATACGATTATATATGAAACGATTTAATTCATTCTCTCTAATCTTTGCCACGTTAACGTTGGTGGGAACGCTTCTTTGGAGTTGTCAAGAAAAAGCCAATATACCCAGTCCGGGTGATAACTCTTTTAACCTAACGGATGAGCCGTCTCCTATCGTGGATGCCATTAATGTCAGCATTGACAGTGCGCTATTGATTATTGACAACCTCAATGACGGCGAAACAACCACCGAGAAATATCGAATTAGAGGTATCATTAGCAAGAACATCACTTCTCCGACAGATATTCCGTCAAAATATACGGATATCAACATCGTCATCAAAGATGGCGGTCGCGAATTGACGTGTTACTACACCAAGAATCTGAAAAACAAAAACTTCACCTCTAAGTTAAAGGTGCCCTTGGTGGATTCAGATATTACACTGGTTGGTCCGCTCCAAAAATACGTAGATAAGAGCGGCAACGTGAAGCCGGAGATGGTCAATGGTTTTATCGAGACCTATCACAGTTCCGTTTTCTTGCCCGACCCGATGGACTTACCCACTTGCCCTGCTCCGTTGGCAGACCAAATCAGTATCTTCCAAGCTGATACTATTGGTAAAAAATTAGCCAATCAAGGAAAGACTGACGAAACCTATAAGATTGTCGGTATTGTCTATACGATTACGGAGGCTCCCAGTTCGTATAAGAACGCAACGTTCACTATCATTGACCAAAACACTCCGGAGATTTCGTTCTATTGCTATCGTGTAAAAGCAAAGGGTACTTCGGCTGTCTTCTCTAACCCGAATATGTTAGCCGTAGGCGATACCGTGTTTATCGAATCCAAGATTACCAACTATAATGGAACCATTGAAACCGTCTCTAACCAAGGTTACATCTATTGGTCGAGCAATAAGAACCTCGGGTTCCCCTCCTATGAAGAAGTTTCGAAATAAGAAATAAAAACAATTAAAATCAATAATTTTATGGCAACTTTACAAAAAATTCGTAATCATGGCGTCTTCCTCCTCGTTATCGTAGGAGCCGCTATGTTAGCATTTATCCTGGGTGACTTCCTTAACTCAGGGAGTAGTTTCTTTAACCGTAGCCGCGAGAACGTAGCCGTTATCGCAGGTCACGATGTTCATTACACCGAGTACGAAGCCGCTAAGGAGCAATTGACCGAGGTAGCTAAGATGCAAGGTCAAAACGTTAACGACGAGGCTTTCCAAAGTCAGATCCGTAACCAAGTGTGGCAGACTCTGCTGATGGAGTACACCCTCGGCGACCAAGCTGATGAGATTGGTATGAACGTTACCGCAGACGAACTCAGCGAACTCTGCATCGGTGCAAACCCTCACCGTATCATTCGCAGTATCTTTGCGGATGCCAACGGCAACTTAGACCGCGCTCAACTCGTTCGTTTCCTCAATAACATGAACCAAGAGGTAGAGGATCCCGAACAAGCCGCAGCTATTAAGAGTTACAAAAACTATTGGATGTATTGGGAGAAGATTGTTCGCCTCACCCAACTGCAAGACAAATATACGGCTTTAGTTAAAGGTCTTATCGCAGCCAATAGCCTCGAAGCTAAATACGCTTTTGAGGGCAATCAAGTAGATGTAACCGCTAACTACGTGATGCAACCGTACTACACCGTAGCCGATTCTACTATCTCGGTTAGCAACGCAGATCTCAAGAAACTCTACAACCAGCACAAAGCCTTGTACAAACAAACGCCTAACCGCGCAATCTCTTATATCGCTTTCGATATCGTTCCTTCGCAAGCGGACTACGAGGCAACCCGTAACCTATTGGAGTCGTTAATGGACGAGTTCAAGACGAGCGAAGATATCGCCCTTGTGGTTAACCCCAACTCCGACGTGATGTTCGACGGTCGCGACTATAGCGAGGACAATGTGCCTGCTCAATACAAAGACTTTGCTTTCGCCAAGGGCGCCAAAGCCGGTCAAGTAACCGAACTCACTTTTGCTGATGACACTTATTCGATGGCCCGCATCATCAAAGCCGGTTATTCTAAACCCGATAGCGTCTTCCTTAAGTTCGTTGCTACCGAGGAAGGTCAAGAAGATCAAGAACTTGGTTGGTACACGGCAGACAAGCTCAACAAAGAGATTGCCGTTCCTGCTTTCAACACGAAGAAAGGTGGTCAATTCACCGTTGCTGTTGGAATGGGCACACAGACCTTCGAAGTTCTAGAGGTTAGCAAGGCTACTCCGAAAGTACAATTAGCTATCCTTGAGCGCAAGGTTACTCCTTCGTCCAAGACCTATTCGATTATCTACAACGAGGCTAAGCAATACGTGGTTAACAACAACACCGAAGAAACCTTCCTTGCTGCCGCAGCAGAGGCTAATAAAGTCGTTACTCCTCAATATAACTTAGACAAGAACACCGAGAACGTAGGCACTCTCGCTTCGAGCCGTCCTATCGTTCGTTGGGCATTTGAGGCCAAGGAAGGTCAAGTCAGTGACGTGTTTGAGTGCGGAAACCAATTTGTAGTAGCCACCTTGACAGAGGTGAACGATGGCGAGTATCGTTCGTTTGAGGACGTGAAAGCGGAACTCACTATGGAAGCAACCAACAACCAGAAAGCGGCTCAAATCATCAAGAACTTAGAGGGTATCACTTCCCTCGAAGAGGCAGCCGAGAAGATGGGTGCTACTATCCGTACGGCGGACCACATCAACCTCAGTTCCTATCGTTTCGGTAACGCTTCCGAACCTGCTGTTATCGGTACGGCTCTTGCTATGGAAGATAACACCCTCTCCGCTCCTATCAAAGGAAACATGGGTGTTTATGTTATCAAGACCGGTGCCAAAGTGGTGGCAGATGGTGAGATCAATGTAGAACAAGAGAAAGCAAACTTAATGCAACGCATTGCTTACTCGCTGCCTTATCAAGCTATTTCGCTGGTAGAGAGTGAGGCTAAAGTTACAGACAATCGTGCAAACTTCTATTGATAACGTGAGCGATAAAAAGTTGGGGACCCCGTGGTTGTGGGTCCCCACTTTGTATGTGGCGGAAGGAATACCCTTCTTTATCGTTACGTTCATTAGCGTAACGCTGTTCAAGCAGTTGGGTATGCCCAACGCTCCGTTGGCACTCTTCACGTCCCTCATCTCCTTCCCGTGGATTATCAAACCGCTATGGAGTCCGTTCGTGGATGTGATCAAGACCAAACGCTGGTGGATCATCACCATGCAGGCACTGATGGTGCTCTCCACTTTGCTCATCGCTTTTCTTGCTCCAAGGGGTTACTTCGCCATTGGGCTGATATTGTTTACCATCACCGCCTTTGCTTCGGCTACCCACGATATAGCTGCGGATGGGTACTATATGATTGCGCTTGATGATAAAAAACAAGCCGCGTTTGTGGGCGTTAGGTCTATCTTCTACAAACTGGCAAGCCTATACTGTCAAGCCATCTTGCTTCTTATCGTAGGATTGTTGGAGAAGTCCCATTCGGTAGCGGATTCATGGCAATGGACGATGCTCAGTGTGGCTGCACTGATTGCCGTCATCGCATTATGGCACGGCTGGCAACTGCCCCGAGTAGAACCTATGCCCGAACATAAAAACCATACTGAGATTTGGAAAGAGATTGGACTCACTTTCGTTGAGTTCTTCCAAAAACAGGGTATCGTGCTCGCCCTATTGTTTATGCTCATTTACCGTTTACCGGAGGCATTGCTGCTCAAACTCTGTATGCCTTTCTTCTTAGACCCTATCGAACAAGGTGGTTTAGGGCTGGCACCCGAGATAATAGCATTATGCTATAGTGCGATTGGAGTGGTTATGATGCTCCTTGGTGGTGTACTCGGCGGATTGGCAGGCAGCAAATGGGGACTGAAACGAGTGATCATTTGGATGTGCCTTTTCCTTACCCTACCCTGTATCGTGTATTGTTATATGGCGATGGCTCAACCCACTAACCTTTGGATCATCTCCGCTTGTGTCGGTTTTGAGCAGTTCGGTTATGGTATCGGCTATACGGCTTGCATGCTGTTTATGATGCAGTTTGCCAAAGGCGAACACAAGACCGCCCATTTCTCTATCTGCACCGCTATCATGTACCTTGGACTGATGTTACCCGGACTGGTGGCTGGTTACCTACAAGAATGGCTCGGTTATACGAACTTTTTCTGGTTCGTGATGGTTTGCTGCATCCCAAGTATTTTGGTCACCTACCTCGTCTATCGCAACTTGGACAAAGGAATAAGGACAAAGGAATAAAGACATTATACTCATTAATATAAATAATGCGCGCACGCGCACACACGTAGAATTATGAAAAAACATCTCCCCAACCTCATCACTTGTTGTAATCTGCTTTGCGGAGCTATAGCCACTTTCCTTGCTATAGCCACTTTCCTTGCCTCTCAAAGTGTTTTTGCTTATGCTTTTCTCTTTATCCTTGCAGGGGCTTTCTTCGATTTCTTTGACGGTTTTACCGCCCGTAAACTCGGTGTATCCGGTCCGTTAGGAGTACAATTGGATTCGCTGGCGGACGATATTACCTTCGGTTTAGCTCCCGCCATGATGGTGTTCGGTTATCTACGCCCCATTATAGGTTGGTGGGCAGGTATAGCTCTTTTAATGGCCGCTTTCGCGGCTTTCCGTCTCGCAAAGTTTAATATCGACGAGCGTCAACACACGTCTTTTATTGGCTTGGCGACACCTGCCAATGCTATCTTTTGGGGAGGAATATGTTCGATGCCCTACGCGTTCACTGCAACACCTTGGGTGCCTTGGGTGCTAATCGCGCTTACCTTTATTAGTGATTACCTTATGATTAGCGAAATACCTTTCTTCTCTTTGAAGTTCCAATCCTTCTCGTGGAAAGAAAATAAGTTCCGTTACCTCTTCCTCATCGGTTGCCTTGTGATTATCGGCTTTGCTGTAGCCGAAGCGATTGTTTACAAGCGTCCTAATTTCGTGCTTTTCTCGGGAACAGGATGTGTCCTTTGGTACGTTATCATTAACCTTATTGTCAATCAGTTATGCAAAAGAAAATAACCTTCCTATTTACTATTTTAACACTCACCTTCCCCTTCGGGTGGAAGGCTGGGTTTGGGGCTTACCTACAGGCAGAGACCCTTCCCGATGGTTATTACAATAGTGCCCAAGGTAAGACCGACGCTGAACTGAAAACAGCCCTTAGTCTTATCATTCGCGGAGGACAACGCTACGATTATGGCTCTCAAGGAGAGGATTACCACACGCAACCTAAAGTGGATCCTTTCACCGGTGATACTCTTTGGAAAAAAGGAGACCCGCGTTATGGTACATGGACAGCATTTGTGCAAACCGACCTTCGTTCGGACGGAACGGTTTGGGATATGTATTCCAACACAAAACGTTATTTTCCCATCTTAGGAGGTAGTGCCGCCGGAATGGATATAGAACATAGTTTTCCGAAGTCTTGGTGGGGTGGGCAGGATAGTTTAATCGCTGCCACCGACCTTTATCTCTTGGCTCCCGCTGACCGTGTAGCAAATAATAACAAATCCAATTACCCCCCGGGAAACTTAGTTGATTCAAGTAAGGTAAACAACGGCATGTTTTTTATGGGCAAAGACACCACTTGGAACGACTATGCTTTCACTGTTTTGGATGAATATAAAGGCGATTTTGCTCGCGCCTATTTCTATGTAGCAACGGCCTACGAATACTACCAATGGACTGCCTATCCTCAGTATATTAACAAAGACTCCTATCAAGGATTTGTTCCCTATCTACGAGATATCCTACTTGATTGGCACCGCCTTGATCCTGTTAGCAAAAAAGAGATTGATCGCATCAATGCTATTTCCTCTATCCAACACAATCGCAATCCGTTCATTGACTATCCGGAGTTAGTGGAATATATTTGGGGAAACAAACAAGGGCACGCAGTCGATTTCACAACCCTAACCCTCACCTCCTCCACTTTCTACGAAGTACCTATCAGTTCGGCTAATCCTGAAGCGTTTACCCCTTATGACGTTTCCCAAAGAGAATTCACAGCCCGATGGTCAGACACGGGATCAGAGAGTTATAGTTTAGATGTCTATACCCTCGAAAAAACCGGTCATAACGATACGATTATCAACATGCCCGGTTTCAAGAGTAAAATCATCAATGCCGACCCTCACCTACAATGGTGCAATGCCGATGGTTCAACTTCTACCTTTGGAAACATGGATGGTTCATACGCTACGTGCATGAGCACTACCAGTGCTCTCAAACAACTGCGAATCATAGACTTAACCCCTGTTCCTGCACAAACATTCCTTGATGTTAAGTGCTGCGTCTTTAAGGGAGATCAGACTGCCGATTTAGTTATCAAAAACGAAAAGGATGAAATACTCTATACGCAACCTTTAACGCTGGATGAACAAGTCTATACGTTTGCCATCCCTGAGGGTACAACCGCTCTTTCTCTTTGGCAAAAAGAAATCGGAAAAAAGAGTTCGGGATACCATCGCATCTCCTTACAAAAAGTGTTCCTCTACACAGGCGATGAGAAGATGGTACACACCTCGATAACAGAATATCCTCTATCAGTAGAAGACGTTAACTACGTGGTACACGTTCCCGAAGGCACTCCTACCCGCCTCTATTACGATGTCACACCAGTCGGATTGCGCACCTCTAATAGCGTAATGGTAGAACTATCTCATGCTACTTCCATTCCCCCTGTCCACGAACCCGCCACGCCTTCCGTGCGCAAAGTCTTTAAAAATAACCAAATATACATAATCTCACACAACTCCCCTACTCCCCTACCCCTCTACTCCCTTTAATACCTCTAATGCGCAGACTCTACTACATATTATCCGCTGTCTTATTAGCTGCTATCGCGACGCTGATGTGCCTCTACGATAAGGGCACGCTACACTTGATGCTTTGCGACCACCACACCGCAGCGGGGGACGTGTTCTTTCCCGCTTATACACAAGTCGCCGAATGGGGTATCTATGTCGTTGCAGTACTTATTATGCTGTTTTATAAAGTAAGTTGGGGATGTTTCCTACTCGTCAGCAATTGGGTTGCCGGAGGGATAGGACAAATATTCAAGCACATAGCCAAAGCACCTCGTCCTGTGTCGTGGTTTGCTCAGCACTATCCGGATATACAACTCCCTGCGGTAGAAGGCGTACCCTTCCGTGAGTGGAACTCCTTCCCCTCCGGTCACACCATCACTTTCTTCTGCCTCTTCCTCGTCCTCACGATGATAATAGAGGAAAGGAAACCTTCCCTACTCCTCTCCTCCTCTACTCCTCTACTCCTAATAGGGCTCGCCGCCCTCGGCGCTTATAGCCGAATCTATCTCAGTCAGCACTTCATCGAAGACATCTTCGCCGGCATTATCCTCGGTGTCACTGTAACCGCTATCCTCAGTCTCTTCATCCCCAAACTCCAAGACACCCGTTTTTGGAATGTTTCAATTAGAAAGTCCATATAAACCAACGGGAGACCAGCCGCAAGCTATTCAAGCACTTTTGGAGGGTATCCAAGCCGGAGCGCCTGCACAGACGTTGTTGGGTGTTACGGGTTCGGGCAAGACCTTTACGGTGGCGAACGTCATCAACAAGGTCAATCGTCCCACGCTTATCTTAAGCCATAACAAGACCCTTGCGGCGCAACTCTATTCGGAGATGAAAGCTTTCTTTCCTCACAATGCCGTGGAGTACTTCGTTTCGTATTACGACTACTACCAACCCGAAGCATATATCCCTTCTACGGACACATATATCGAGAAAGACCTCAGTATCAATGAGGAGATTGACCGTCTTCGCCTCTCGGCGACAGCAGCCTTACTCTCGGGACGAAAGGATGTGATTGTTATCTCGTCCGTCTCGTGCCTCTATGGCATTGGTTCGCCACAAGACTTCACGGGACACTGTATCACCGTGTCCGTAGGACAGCAACTGCCTATGGAGCAGTTCCTTAACCAACTCGTCGCAGCCCAATATATCCGCAACGATGCCGACCTTATCCGCGGACGCTTTAGGGTCAAAGGGGATACGGTCGATATCGCTATCGCTTACGCCGATTATATCCTCCGCGTCGAGTTCTTCGGCAACGAAGTGGACCGAGTCAGTACTTACAGCGTCAGCGGTAGCCCGCAGGGCGCTTCAGCCGAAGGCGGTCTTTCAGCGCAGCGGTCTTGCAGCGTTAGCGGTCTGCCAGCGCAGCGGTCCGAATCGTTCGATTCGTACAACATCTACCCCGCCACTATCTTCTGCACGAACCAAGAGCGGTTGGAACAAGCGAAAACACAGATTAGGTTGGACTTAGCGCAACAGGCGTATCTGTTCCGCAAACAAGGGGAAGATGCCTATGCCGACCGACTGGAAGAACGCGTCAAATATGATTTAGAGATGATTGAGGAGTTAGGTTATTGTTCGGGCGTGGAGAACTACTCCCGTTATTTGTAAGGTCGCGAACCCGGTACACCACCCTATTGTTTGCTCGATTATTTCCCAAAAGATATGCTCCTCATCATTGATGAGAGTCACGTCACGATTCCGCAGATTCATGCGATGTACGGGGGCGATAAAGCCCGTAAAGACAACCTCATCAACTTCGGTTTCCGCCTACCCGCAGCCCGCGATAACCGTCCCCTCACCTTCGAAGAGTTTGAAGAAAAGACATGTCTTGCAGCGCAGCGGTCCTACAGCGAAGCGGTCCTACAGCGAAGCGGTCCTACAGCGAAGCGGTCTTGTATCTTTTTAAGCGCTACCCCAAGCGACTACGAGTTAGAGAAGTCTGCCGGTATCGTCATCGACCAGCTTATTCGTCCTACGGGTTTACTCGATCCCGAGATAGAGGTTCGCCCCTCTACCCACCAAGTGGATGATCTTATGGACGAGGTGCAGCACCGTATCCATCAACACGAGCGTGTCCTCATCACCACCCTCACCAAACGTATGGCGGAGGAGATGGACGAGTACTTGCGCCGTTACGGCATCAGTTCCGCGTATATCCATTCGGATATCGACACGATCGAGCGTGTGAAGATTATGGAAGACCTGCGCAAAGGCGTTTATGATGTACTCGTGGGCGTGAACCTCTTGCGCGAAGGATTAGACCTTCCCGAGGTGTCGCTTGTGGCTATCCTTGATGCCGATAAGGAAGGGTTCTTACGCGACCGCCGTTCGCTCATTCAGACGATAGGTCGTGCTGCAAGACACGTCCATGGTAAGGCGATTCTCTATGCCGATAAGATTACGAAGTCCATGCAGGAGGCTATTGACGAGACGCTTCGCCGTCGTACTAAACAGATAGCCTATAACGAACAACATCATATCACGCCGCAGCCCATACAAAAAGCGATTAACTCGGAGGCACTCAGTTCGCTTTATAAGGATCCCGAAGAAGAGAAACGCAAAGTGGAAGCGGCGATTAAGGAAGGTTGGAAGACGGCTGATTGGCAGCACATGGATAAGAAAACGCTTGCCAAGGCGGTGGATCTTAAGCGCAAACAGATGCTCGCCGCCGCGAAGGCTTTGGACTTCGATTCCGCTGCCCTCCTCCGCGACGAGATGCTCGAAATGGATAAACGTTTGCAAGCTATTTCTTAGAAAAAAGTATAAAAATATTTGCACAATTCGAAAAAAAGTTGTACCTTTGCACCCGAATTCGTGACAGATGTGTTACGAGAACATAGAAATTAGGCATAATTTGCCCTCCCTCAGGCTAACTGGGGGGGGGTAAATTGTTGATATACAGTAAGTTACAAAATAACATATAACAACCAAACAAAAACAAACAAAACAATCAACCCAATTTATTAACGTGCCAATCCCCCTTCCCTTTTAGGGAGGGGCGGGGGTAGGCTTTAAAACAAAATTATTATGAGAAAACATTTCTTACAAACGCTCCTTGTCGTCGTGCTCAGCGTCATTGGAGTTAGTCAGTGTTGGGCAGCAGAAAAGTCATATTATCCACTTAGTTATGTCGGTCTTAAGAGCGGTGTATGTGGATATAATGAAAATTATTCTATTTCCTACAACGGTCTGAATAATTCTATTACCGTTGACAATTACTCCTTGAATGAAAATTATGGTGATGGCTTTGACATATACGGGAACTTTAACGCTGCATCTAAAAGCTGCTTCCATGCGCTGTTCAAATATGATTGTTCGGTAGAACCCTATACAAAAGTGGTTTTAACCTATGGCTATCTATTAGGATGTTACACGAATAGGTCGTATGATGTAGCATCTCTTTATCAGTTTGATGACGAAACAACTGCCAAGAAAACACCACTCGATTTTACAGAAGACCTTACCAATGGTGCAGGAAGCACATATAGATTTGATTTTGTGAAGAACCAAGCGTTGAGCGGTTGGAAATCTACAACCGGAAGTACCAAATTTGTTTTTGACAATTTGGCGGGAACAAGCAAGCAATCTAACTCTAAATACGTCATGTTAGTACTTGTTGAAGGGCAAGGAGGCCAACCCACAAATCCAGGTTATTATGTGGCAACTTTAAAATGTACGGGTTCTTCTCTTGCCTATACGTATGCTAAGGTTATCACCTTCGATGCCAATGGCGGTTCGGGAAGTATGTCCCAACAAGTGATTGAAACTAGTGGTAATTTAACCACCAATGCCTTTGCCCGCTTCGGCTATACGTTCACCGGTTGGAACACCAAAGCTGACGGTACTGGTACTGCTTACACCAATGGTCAAGCCATTACTGCTACTGCTTCCGACAAAGGAGCAATTAAACTCTATGCTCAATGGAAGGAAAATTTATTTAGTTATGTCGGTTGTAAGAGCGGTTATTGTGCGTGGAATGTGAGTAATGTTATGTCCTTCAACGGTCTGAATAATTCTATTAACGTTCAAGATTACTCGGATGCCACTTATGGTGATGGCAAAGAAATATATATAGACGGGCAGGGCATTCCCAAAGGAACTAAAACCGGCTTCATGGCGCTGTACAAATATACTCATTCAGTAGAACCCTATACAAAAGTGGTTTTAACCTATAGTTATACGTTAAGCAATTATTCTGTTAATCTGCAACAAGTAGTAGCTCTTTATAAGTTTGATGACGAAAACACTGCCAAGACAACATCAGTCGATTTTACACACAATTTTTCCTATCCAGAATATGGAAGCGCGTATAGAGTTGACTATGTGAAGTATGAAGGCTATCAGACGACTTTATATTGGTTTCAAAAAAGCGGCAGTACCGATTTCGAATTTGACAATTTGGCGGGAACAAGCGAACAATCTATCTCTAAATTCATCACTGTAGTACTTTGCGAAGGGCAAATAAATTCAGATTCGTATACTACTGCACACCGAGCAACTTTAAAATGTACGAATGCTCAGTATGCCTACACGTATCGTAAGGTCTTCACCTTCAATGGCAATGGCTCTACAGGAGGTTCGATGGATGCCCAAAACATTGATGATAAGGGTAATCTGACCACCAACGCCTTTACCCGCACCGGCTATACGTTCAATGGTTGGAACACCCAAGCCGACGGTAAAGGTACTGCTTACACCAATGGTCAAGCTATTACTGCTACTGCTTCCGACAAAGGAGCAATCACTCTCTATGCTCAATGGCAACGTACGGTAACTATTGATAAACAAGATGGTACAAGTACAAGCTCCATTGTGGTGAACTGCAACTCTACGTATAATAATCTTCCTGCAGATCCTACTCGTACTGGTTATACATTCAATGGTTGGTTTGATGCCCCAACAGGCGGTAAGCAATACACCAAAACAACAGCTTCTACCAACGATATCCCTGCTACCTTATATGCTCAATGGAATGCTATTGATTATACTATTACTTATCATGAAAATGGTGGTTCAGCAATTACGGATCATCTGACCTACACGATTGAGACAGAGACCTTTGCTTTGCCTGTTCCCACGAAAGAGGGATATACCTTTGGTGGTTGGTTTACGGACGAGGCTTGCACCGAAGGTAAAACTACTCAAATTCTTAAAGGTTGCACAGAAAATAAAACGTTCTACGCTAAATGGACGGCTATCACTTACACCATCACCTATAACGTCAATGGTGGTTCAGCAATCACGGAGCCTAAGACCTATACGATTGAGACAGCGACCTTTGATTTGCCCAAGCCCACGAAAGACGGATATACCTTTGGTGGCTGGTTTACGAATGAGGCTTGCACCGAGGGTCCAATTACCGAAATTACTCAAGGTAGCATAGGAAATAAAGAGTTCTATGCTAAATGGAGTGAGAATGTAGTTTCTGACGGTTCCGGTAAGACCTTGAACGAGGCTCAAAACGAAGTTAATACCGCCCTCTCTACTTGGGTAGAAGAGTGCGAAGGTGGCAAGGCTATCAACCTCACCATCAACCGCACCATCTACAAGGACGGATACTACAACACTCTCTGCTTGCCGTTTGCTATGTCAGCAACACAGATAACAGAGACCTTTGGCACATACAAAGAACTCAAACAGTTCCAATCTGCCA
>JAZQOG010000073.1:0-25222 GCA_045627765.1 Paludibacteraceae bacterium
GACCGTCGATGGTTGCGACAGTATCTATCGTTTAAGCCTTACCGTATATCCGACTTATAGAGACACTCTGGAAGAGACGATTTGTAGTAACGATAGCCTCTTGTGGCGTGGTAACTATTATAAGACGCAAGGTACATACACGGATGCGTTAAAGACTGTTGCCGGTTACGATAGTATCTTTGTGCTCAATCTGACCGTATTGCCCGTTTCGTATGGCACCGAACGTTTGATGATTTGTGAGGGAGATAGCGTTATTTACAACGGTCACACTTATAAGACCCAAGGCACCTTCTATGATACCTTAACCAATCCGATTACCGGTTGCGATAGTATCGTAAGTCTGATTGTCACGATCACTCCTAAATATTACTTTAAGGAGTCTGCTCAAACGGACGACCAACATCCATATACGTGGTTGGGACATAAGAGTGATATCGTTTACTCCCATACAGGCGTTTACTACGATAGCCTTAGAACCATCACCGGTTGTGATAGTATCTATGAACTGACATTGACTGTTTATCCGACTTACCACTTCGATACACTCAAGCAAACGATTTGTGCTTCGGAGGCTCCGTATTATTGGGCGGAAGGTCAACGTGATTGTGCGAATAGCGGCATTTATACCGCCCGCTACGCAACGGTTAACGGCTATGATAGTATTTACGTACTCGACCTAACGGTTAATCCGACCTTACATGGCGAAATGTCCGTATCCATCTGCGAAGGCGACTCCTTCCCGTGGAACGGTAAGCAGCTCACCAAGGGCGGCAACTATGTGGATACGCTCTATTCTCCAATAACAGGATGCGACTCGATTGTTACACTTCACTTGTTTATCAAGAAGACGTATTTCATCCAGCATAATCAAACGATTTATGCAGGTGATACCGCCTTCTTCGAGGGTGACACACTGCTCTACGGCGGTTTATACGAGAAACGCTATCAATCGTCTGACTCTGCTCATTGCGATAGTATCATCCAACTCAACTTAATCGTGAAACCTACGTATTATCGCGATACTACGGTTTCAATCTGTGAGTCGGAACTGCCGTATCGTTGGAATTGGCACAATAACGAGGCGTTCTATTCGGGTGGAACATATATCCGTACTTCGATAACAGACGAAGGTCGATTCTGTGACACCTTGCACCTCAATGTGGATGAACAACATCTCAAGACTATCCAAACGTTTATTTGCGAAGGCGATTCCTTACGCTATCGTAATAAACTATATACCTCTTCCGGTACGTTCTATGATACGATTCCAGCTACCGAAGGTTGCGATACTATTTATAAGATTGTCATCAGTGTTTATCCTAATTCGACCCAGTATCTGACCGTCCATATTTCCGAAAAGGAGAAATATCCATTCGGACAAACCGTCGTGGATACTATTTGGAACGCAGAGCATACGTCTTATTCGTTAGATACTATCCATACCACTCGTATTCTTGACAAGTCGGGTACTTACTACGATTATAATAAGAACCTCTTTGGTTGCGATAGCGTGACAGTACTTACCTTAGTAGTTCACCCATCTATCAAGGATAGTCTCTATACGGAAGTCTGCGACAACGAGTTGCCATTTACTTTCGGTGGTCGCAAACTCTGGAAGTCAGGTATCTATACCGATAGCTTATACACAAGGGAAGGCTATGATAGTATCGTTATCTTGAATCTGAAGGTTCTGCCAAACTATCTCATTGAAGAAATTTATGAGATTAAAGAGGGAACACATACCTTCATCCATGGCAAAGATATCTCTAACGAGGGTATTTATTACGATTCGTTGAAGACCAAGAGTGGGTGCGACTCTATCTACAAGATAGTGGTGAACTTCAAACGTGTTTGGAAACAAGAATATGATGTTACTATCTGTCAAGGAGAAGTATTCAAATTCTATGGTGCAGAATACACACAAACGGGAACCTATCGCTACACCTCACCAACGGAGGACTCGCTCGTGATAGCACACTTGACCGTGAACGAAACGAAGTTCACTCGCATCGAAAAACTCCTTTGCTCGGATGGCGATAGTCTCTTTGTCTTCCACGGAAGAGAAATGAAGGCACCGATCATCTTCCGCGATACCTTCAAGACTGTAGAAGGCTGTGACTCCATCATTATCTTAGACTTGAAGATTACCGAGAAGTTCTCCGAGTGGGATGAACGTCCGCTCTGTAAGGGCGATACCGTCATCATCCAAGGTGATACCATCTTCAAACCCGGAGATTATGAACTCTTGCGCAAATCCAAGTCCGGTAAGAACGATAGTATCTATCGCGTATCCTTCTATGAGGCTCCGAACTTTGAAATATCTATCACGGATACCATCTGCCAAGGTGATACACTTTGGGTTGGCTCAATACCTGTCACTCGTGCGGGCATACAAACACTTAACCCCAAGACGATCGATGGCTGCGACTCTATCGTACACTTGAACTTGGTTATCAATCCGTCTTACTTCAATTTGGAGAAAGCGACTACCGTGGATTATATACCTTATCAATGGCGCGGAAAGTCTTATAATGAGTCGGGAACATTCTATGATATCCTACCGACCATCCATAACTGTGACTCCACCTTTGCGCTCGAATTGAAGGTGATCGATACCTATCGTATCCCTGAAGATAGAGAAATATGTATTGGTTCGACCACTATGTGGAGGGGTAGGGAATATTCCGAACCGGGTTTCTATGCGGATACCGTTTGCAATATCCCAAGTTACACATCGATTATCTACACATTGAATCTCTCCATCGTTATTCCGACAGAGATCCAATCCGCTACGGTCCTCACACAGGAGGTTTGTGCAGACGCCCATGAAATGGTAATGAACGTGCAACACACCGGTGCTACACCGCAAACCTATAGCGTTTATTTCGATGCACGTGCTCACCACGAAGGTTTCGAGGATATCTTAGACGCGTCCTTTATTACTCCGGGAGTCATTACGATTCCTATTCCGGAAATGGGCGTTCCTGCTTACCAAAACCACATGCGTTATGTCCGCCCGGATAACTACACCGTAATCATCGAACTTAACAATGGTGTCTGCGGAGTAGCTAAGTCCAATCCTGTCCAGTTCCAAGTTCGTTATCCTTCGTGGATCCTCGAACAAAACTGGAGTAACGTAGTAGCCGTATTGGCAAAAGACTACAACGGTGGATTCGAGTTTAACCAATATGCATGGCGCATCAATAATGCTCCAATGGAAGGTACCGAGGCTTATATACGTAATGACTTCCTTGCCGTAGGCGATTCGGTGATGGCTTACCTCACTCGCGTCGGTGAAGATTATAGCATCCCAACTTGCCCGCTCATCATCGCGGCTCCGGCTCCGGATGCCTATCCGACACCGGTTCTGCAAGTTGAACCCACCTCTGCGCCTGTCACCAGTCCGCGTTTTGTCATCAAATCGCAAATGGGTGGACATTATAACGTTTACACGATGATGGGACAGCCTCTTGGACAGGGCGACTTTGAACAAGGACAACATGTACTCATGTTGCCTGCGATGGCAGGACATTATGTTATCTATGTCTCACAAGAAGACGGAACAAGCAAAGCGCAACACGTTATTGTTTACTAAAACATAGTGCGTATTCGGAAAAAAGCGGATTTTTGAACGAAAATCCGCTTTTTTCTTGCATATATCAAAAAAAAAGTCGTACCTTTGCAGCGTGAAAACGTGGATTACCACAAAAAAACTCAATGAAATATGATTTTTGAACGCAAACAGTATTTAGATAAACTCATTTCTGCAGAAGGGAATGGGATGATAAAAATAGTAACCGGTATTCGCCGATGTGGTAAATTATTTTTGCTTTTTTCTTGCATATATGAAAAAAAAGTAGTATCTTTGTGCCCAAATTTGGTTAAATATAAATAAATCCATACATTTATGAAAAAAATCTTATTTATTTTGGCAGCGATGGTACTGAGTAGCATGGGACTGTGGGCACAGACAGAGCAACCGACAGAAACAGGTTTTGGTATCATCTTCAGTGACGGTTCTACGGTCAAAGGAGAATTATATGCCGAGGAAGGCGATACGGCATACGTCCTTCGGGATCAAGTCATCGCGAAGGAGCAGTCGTTCAAACTCTACGATTTCGGCACCCAAACGGCGTGGGTTACTTCGCAGCACGCCTTCTTGAACGAGCATATATCCATTCAAAACGATAGCTATGTGTCAGACAGTGCGGCAGCGTATATTATTGCCATTTGGAAGGATAGTCTGATCATCGCACTGCCCGGTGATTTGCCCGAACCGAACGCGCGTCATGGTATCCGCGGCGGAAGTCAGGATGGTGGCGAATACGTTGTTGATGGATATACTTTTGTTATCTGGAACGATTATTCTTACTATTATTGTGACGGAGGTTCCAAAAAGGAGTTTAATGGAAAGATAGCCATTATTACAAAGTTCCAAACCGGTGACGGCATGTGGGCAAGTTTTAATCCACCTTCGTCTGTTATTGTAAATGGCGTTGAATATCCGGTGCGGGTGATTGCGGACGGAGCTATAGTGAAGGGGTCTTCAAGGATTAGTACAGTTCGTATAAATCCAAATATTCAGGTGCTGGAGTATTCCGCATTGTATTATTTACTCGGCGAAGCGTACGATATTATCATCGAAGACAGCGAGCAACCACTGTTTTGCTACCACTGTGGTGATGGCGGCTTCAGTTTTGTAGGTGCGTTTACTTATGCCGAGAAACTGCAACGTGCGTATATTGGAAGAAATCTTGAATACGATATCGTTAAATACCCAACGTATCCTCCATTTGCTTATTTGAGAACGAAAGCAGATGTTAGTCCTAATCCGTCTATCGTTTTGGGACCTAAAGTTAACAATCTCTCCAAGGAGGATTTTTTCTATGGGATACATGCTCATTTCAATCTAACCTCCGAAACACTCAATCCTCCTTCGGCTGGAAATCTTCTTGCTAATGCCGATTTTGATTACCCGCGCCCGTGGATTCCCGATTTGACGGTATATGCACAACAAGATTCCATTTATAACCGACAAACTTGGGGCGCAAGGTTTAATATAAAAACATTTACAAGTAGTGATACTTGTGGTGGAACGAGTTGGAAAATGGAAGCTCTCGGCTTGGCGAGTGGAGAATGTACCGGTTATAAGATGACTGTCAGCCGTCCGGAAAACGGAAACGGCATAATGAGGGATAAAAACAATGCGAGTGACTATAGCTGGTATAACCACCACAAGGTGATTACCGAATTAGATATAGCCGGCGGTGTGACCCATCTGAGCAAATTAGGTTGGGACGGCTATCCGCTGCAAACCATCTATTTGCGTGCTGCCGGTCCGGAACCTCTGCCAACGATAGGGGAAGGTGCTTTGCGTGGAGTGGATACAAGCAATATCATCCTCTATGTTCATTCTACCAAACGCAACGATATAAGCAGACATAGTGAATGGTGGAAGTTTTCTGCAAATGTCCGCGAAATTGACATTCAAACCTATCAAGATTCTACCATTAATTTCATGAAGCGAATATGTAATGGTTATTTACAGGGAAGAACTGTTATCCAAGGCTATTACGAAACATACGTAAGTTCCATCCGTAATACTTACAAACATGAGGAAGTGGAGACTTTGGAAGAGGAGTTCGTGAATGTCTTATTTGATAAGGGTTCCGGCTTTGGCGCTAAGGATAAACCGTATCTCATTTCCGATGTTGACCAACTGGTTCTTTATTCCCGTATTACTGCCGATGCCTATCGCACCAAATATTGGACCCGTTGTGCTCTGCTGACGGACAATATCGACGCTACCGAAAAAGGTACGGAGGTAATCTTGGGCAAGGATCAAACCTACCCGTATCGCAGTACTTTTGATGGGGACAATCATACCATAAAACTCAACATTAGTTATGCCAATACTCCTGCTGCTTTTATCAGTTATATGAGTTCGGGTACAATCAAAAACCTTATTCTCAAAGGTAGTGTTACGAATACCGGGGCTGGGGGTACAAGTTGGCTGTCCGGCTTGATAGGCATCGCGGTCTTGGATCGTGACACTATACATATTGAAAATTGCGTCAGTGCTGTTTCGTTAACCAATACCAACGGGGGAACGATTAATCTTGGCGGTCTGGTCGGTGAACTATCGTTAATTAGGCAAGACGGTGGGGGGAAACTGTTTATCTCTAATTCTTGTTTCGTGGGGGGCATAAATGCTCCTATAGGGAACAATATCGGCGGATTGATAGGAAGCGCATCTTCTTTCGTAAAAATGAAAGATTGCTATGCCAATCCGGCTTTGGTTAATGTGGATTATTCCGATAGGAAGTTGGCGGCTTCCTTGGTTAATGCGACAAATAGCGTGCAACCAAGCATAGACAATTGCTACTATGCTAATTTCCCGGATTTTTTTATAAAACAAGGCATTGAAACGAAAAAAGACAGTATCGTATGCGGAGCTCTGTGTTACGCACTTAATAAGGGAGTCGGCGACGGAACACAAGCATGGTATCAGCATCTGTCAGAACCGACGGACTCTATTCCGTATCCTTTCTCACGGTATAGAGATGATGTGGTTTATAAAGATAGGAACGGAGAATACGGTAATGATTGTACCCATAGGTTCGACGGACACGGCTTCTGCACGGTTTGTGGCGCTATCAATCCGAATGCGAAGGAAGTGACCATCTCCTCCAATGAGCAAATGAAGCAATGGGCGGCTTTGGTGAATGAAGGGCACGGAGACGTGAGCGTCAAACTCGTTGCCGATGTCAACTATGAATACATGGGAAATAATGTTACCTATACCGGCACGTTTGACGGACAGGGACATAAAGTGTATGTCAATCTTTGGGATTCAGCCAAACCCGTTATGTGGGCGAACTTTGCCGGCACACTGCGCAATACCACTTTTATACTGGACTTTCCTGTCTTCAATAATGAGAGCGCCTCTACCAATAACTTTGCGTTGATAGACAACTGTAAGGGCGCACAGGTGGAAAACTGCGTTTTTCAACTAAAGTGGCAATTCGCAAGAGAGTTGATAGGAGTTAGGCAATTCAAGCTTGGTGGATGGATAAACACTGTTGGCGGGCAGACTTATTTAAACAACTGTGCTTTTGTGGGAAAAACGACTATTAGGAATAGGAAAATGTATGATGTGTATATTATAGAATGCTCCAATTTGTTCGTACGGGATGGCAACGCCGGCAAACTTACAATTTCGAATAGCTATGAGTATATTTGCTTACAGAATGTATATCTTACCGACGCCGTTACATGTTCGTCTTCTTTGCCATTGCCCGCTGCAAGAAATTGCTACAGTTATAAACTTTACCCAGAATTGGAGAAAAAAGATCCTGTCCCAAACGATTTAGCGGACAAACTCAATGGAACACAGTCGCCTAAAATATGGAAATGGGGGGATATATCAGGAGATTTCGTCGGGAAACCGATACCCTTTGAACGCTCCGCATCACGCGAGGGAAAACAAGTGGGCAACGAGTTTACGGTAGATGGTTATACCTACGTCCTCTGGGAAAACTATTCCTATTTCTTCCAAGATAAAGATGTAACCGTCACCATTCCGGGAACAATAGCTGCGGTAAAAGCCTTTGCGCCTAATGACACCGCTGCTTTTTGCCCTCCTCAAACGGTTACTTACGAGAATAGGAGCTATCCCATTGCCGTGATTATGGAAAATATGGCGGTTCCTCATCCTGCGAAGACAAGAGAGATTCGCATCCGACCCTCGATAAGATGTATTGAATACGCCGCCTTGACGAACTTCCAAGATGCGGTCCAAAACGTTATCATAGAAGACAGCGAGGAGCCTTTGTACCTCGGACCTTCACGATCCGGCGGACAATTGGAGTTCGCGGGTGGACTTAGCCAACTGAAGTTCCTGAATTATTGCTATGTCGGTAGAAACATCATCAATTGCAAGCCGGAGTGGAACAAGAACTACGGACCTTTGGCAGAGTGGAGAGGTAGCCAACCTGTGTCTGTTGTTTGGGGACAATATACTACTCAGCCCGGTCACCATTTCTTCTATAATGCTGACATCTCAAAGATAAAAAGTGTTATCGTAAATACCCTCAATCCTCCTACGATTGATTACGAAATATTGAGCAATCCCGCTCCGTCAAATCCCATCGACAAACCCTTCGCTATAGTAGGTTGGAACATGAAGGTGCTCTATTCGAAAATTCCCAATTGGACTGCTAATTTTAGAATAGAGGAGTTGCCTCCATATACAGGAGTCAGCAAAGGAACGAGGTGGAACTTGTCACCCATCTTCAATCCGACGGGAGATATTTGTCTCGGTTATAAGATGAACGTTACTGCATCAGGTACCGGCATTATGGAGAATAAAGACACGGTGAGTGAGCATGGCTGGTATAATCACCACAAAGTAATCCATGAGTTGAATATAGAAAGTGGTGTGACCCATCTCAGCAAATTAGGTTGGGACGGCTATTCGTTGCAAGCTATCTATGTTCATGCCGTTGAGGAAGAATTCCCGACGATAGGAGCGAACGCTTTCCGCGGATTGGATAGAAGAAAAGTTTTCCTCTATATTAACTCTTCTAAACGCGAAGAACTAACCGAGACGGACGATTGGAAGGAGTTTACCAACATCCGCGAAATAGATATACAAGTCTATCGGGATTCTACCATTGACTTTATGAAGCGGATATGTGATGGCTATTTACAGAAAGGACATCCCATCAATGACGTTTACGAAAAATACGTAAATGCCATTAACAATGTTTTCTTGCACGAGGAAGTTGCCCGATTGGAAGAGGAGTTTGTGAGTGCTCTATTCGCTGCCGGCTCCGGCTCCGGATTGCAGGATAAACCTTATCTTATTTCTAATGTCGATCAGTTGGTTCTTTATTCCCGCCTGACCGAAGATAAAGTCCGCATGAAATATGCGGAGCGTTGTGCTCGGATGACGGCGGATATTGACGCAACGAAAGAAGGAACAAAAGTCATCTTAGGCAAGGAGTCGGGCTATTCCTATTGCGGATCTTTTGATGGGGATAAGCATTATCTCAAACTGAACATCAACGGTGGGGACCAACCTGCTGCCTTTATCAGTTATATGTCTTCCGGTACGATTAAAAACCTCATTGTCACCGGTGCTATCTCTATCTCCTCCGATAACGAAAGTCAGCTGGCAGGCTTGATAGGTGTTGTCTCTCTGAATAATAATGATGTACATATTGAGAATTGCGTCAGTGCTGTTACCATAACCAATCCCAACCAAGGGACAACCAATCTTGGCGGTTTGGTGGGCGAATCATCCGGCAGTGATGAACAGCGGTTGTTGATCTCCAATTCTTGCTTTGTGGGTAGAATAGATGCACCTAAAGAAAACAATATCGGCGGATTGGTCGGTAACGCATCTTCTAACGTAACGTTGAAAGACTGCTTTGTCAGCAGTAATACCACTACCCTAATCAATGCGGATGAGGTAACCATAGACAACTGCTATATCAATCCGGTAAAAGACAGTATCGTGTGCGGAGCTTTGTGTTACGCACTTAACAAAGGAGTTACTGATGGGGCGCAAGCGTGGTATCAGCATCTGTCAAATCCACAAGACTCTATCCCGTATCCGTTCTCTCGGTATAGTGATGATATTGTTATTAGACATTCGGATGGCAAATATTATAATACCATAGAACATAAATACGACGAGAGTGGGTTCTGCACGGTTTGTGGCGCTATCAATCCGAATGCTAAAGAGGTAACCATCTCCTCTGCCGACCAAATGAAGCAGTGGGCAGCTTTGGTGAATGAAGGACACGGAGATGTGAGCGTCAAACTGGCAACCGATGTTGATTATGAATACATTGGAAAGGATGTTACCTACACCGGTACCTTTGACGGACAGGGGCATAAAGTGTATGTGAATTTTAAGAACGATGCCACAACAAAACCCGCTATGTGGGCGAACTTTGCCGGCACACTGCGCAATACTTATTTCGAAGAGACCTTTCCCGATATCCAACATGGAAATCCCATAGATAACACCTTAGCATTGATTGGCAACTGTAAGAGAGCACGAATAGAAAACTGCGTTTTCCGCTTGGAATGGACTATAAAATTAAAACTCTTTTTGGATGGTGCATGGAATCTTGGGGGAGTGATAGATTCCGTTAAAGAACAAGTTCTTGTGAAGAACTGTGCTTTTCTTGGAAAAATTAAGTTAGAAGGCACCGATTGGAGCCGATACTTGCATATCTCACATGTTTTTTTCCGGGTTGGGGAATCTTCAGTTAAATCTTCGAGTAGTTATACCTATATTCTCAACAATAAGGATGAATACTTAAGGGGGGACGTCGATAGGGTGTATTTGAATGGTGATAATAACTATCGCTTTGAAAACGAGGATCTTCCATCTCAATACGAGTTACTGAACAACCTCAACCGGAATCAGTCACCTGAGCCGTGGCTGTGGGTGGATAAGCAAGGTGCATTTGGCAGAATACCGGTACCCTTTAATCAATGTGGCATCCATTGGAACGGAGACGAGGGAGGCGAGGACGCTCTCCCGCAAATCCTCGCGCCCGCACAACGCGCGAATAAATATATGGAAGACGGACGCATCGTTATCCAACGCGGCAATAAGTATTACGATATATACGGTAAAGAACTATGAGACGATTGATTTATATTTTAGTGGTTTTCCTCGCACTCTCTCTGGTGGGGTGCGACAAAGACCCTATAGATGTTGAGCCGGTGGAAATAGAAATGGCTTTTACGCAGGACTCTTCCGATACCGGTTATTATCCGTTGACAGACAACAGCGTGTATAACAACCTATATGGTATTCCCGATGAGTGGGGACCCGTAGTGCCCTTCAATTTCAATACGAATATCAACGTGGACTTAGAACCTTGGGGAGAATGGTTTAAACAATATGCCGGTGTTAATAATTTGGGATGGTTTGTTGTAGAAATCATAAACGTGGTTACCGGTGGTATAACTTGGATATTTGGAGCTATCCGTATGGATCAAGAAAGAAGGGCTCTGGCGCATCTGAATGAGGCTGTAAAATTGCTGACAGAACTCAATGATACCCACTTGAAAGCACTAATGAAGAGCCTTGAAGATTTGAACAATAGTGTCAACACCTACTTGGATTCTGTACAGTTAGCCACGGAAGATATGATGATTGAGCAACAAGTGCTTAGTCAATACTACCGCATCAATTATATTATGGATGCCATCAACAAGCAGCAAACCGTTATGCGGGAGTTTGTTAATGTGGATTTTGTGTATTACCATGATGCTATCGAACTTATTCTTGAACACCAATCCGACTCCGTGAGACAGCATATCTCTTTCGAGGACGAGTATGCCTACCGCCGCACCATCTATAGTATGTTAAATGACTGGGCGGGATCGGGTAACAAACGAATCATGGACATCCTCTCCTTAGGGGACCAAATGTGCCACACCACCTATACCTCCGAGGAGGGCACGCTCACCGGTATGCCGGCTCTATACGACCAACTCATGCGCGACCTCAAGCCATGGGAACACGAGGCCGTAGAGAGCGCCGCTAACCTCCGTTTGCCGGATCTGGAAGTCTATACGGAATGTATCCTGCTCGCTGCCGAATACCTCGCCGCTTGCGATGCCTTGCAAGAGAAAGCACACGGGATGAATCCCCAAGAACTGCTGTCTAAATTAGAGACCACTGCCCGGCAGGTCATCGCTGCCTATCAACCGCCAATCGATAATGACAGAATCCGCGTATGCAACATTGCAGGGGCACACCTTATCTTCCGTAATACGGAAATGCTCCCGATTGACTATACAGAGATGAGGTGGATTCCAAGCAGTTACTTTAATTATCTTGACCCCATTGCCCCTTATCGTATTACTTACGGATTCACAGGGCAAATGCAAAACATATATGACCACCAAATATCCGAGCGGAAAGCCGAACGCATCATGCGCTATTATGCCGATCCTAATCTGTCTCTACCGCAGATATTGGCTGAAAAAGGCAGGTTGTCAGTCCCGGAAAAGGAACCTCGACTTGATTCCTCCTTCTTATTGCTGTCAGGAGAGCCACAAACCAAGGAAGACGGTCCTAATTATAAACTATATGCCCCTGCCGCAGGAAAAATGGTAGCTCCTGAGGCTATTGCACAATTTGCACTGAAAGAAAATAAATATTTTGACCGTCAATCCGGTTTCAAAGTTCCAACCTTTTATTATGTAAATGTACAATGAAACGATTAATTTACATTTTTTTCCCCGCCGTCCTGCTTTTTGCCGGATGTAAACCGAATGAACCGGTAGCGGAAATAACTCCTGAACCACAACAAGAGGAGACCTATATCGAATGGGCAGATAATCCTTTTTGGGGTCCCGTCTCAGGCCAATTAGAGCAAATGGGGTTATTAGATACTTGGAGTTTGGGAATTGACGATGATGGGTATAAATCCGATTTCGAAGATATGCTTCCTGACGATGAACCGGGAGGCGAAGTTGCCCCTGCCAAAAACTTTGATAAATATCAACTTAAGCAACAAAGATTGTCGATTGTCAGTTGGGTAATTGGCGTGGGAGGAATCATCGTTAGTGCTTTAGATCTTGCGTTCAAGTACGGAGATAAAGCCACGAGCAAGGCGGAAGAAACTATCAACAAATTGAGCGCGGTTAAAGATGAAGTCTTAAACATTCAAAAAAAGCAAGACGACATCCAAAGACAACTCTCCGGCAGGATTCAACTTATGTGCAAAATCATTAATGACGTATGCCAAAAGGAAGTGATACGGCGGCAAGAAATAGATCTAATTAACCAACAATACAATTACATTAACGAGTGCCACGACCGCAGCTACTATAACCTCACATTTGCCACTCCTTATTGGAATGAGATGATGGCGATTAACAAGCATTATCGTACGGAGGACACCTCCGTTACGATGACCGACACGGACAAACGCAACTATTATCGGGAGGTATATACATTGCTTTCCGAGTGGGCACAACCTGATTATTCCAATGTGTTTGAGGCGATTAACTACGCCCACTACCTCAGTACGCAACGAGGAAACGGAATGCCCGCCATTTATATGGAATGGGCAGAGAAAGCTTGTATGTGGGGTTTTGAGCGGCAAAACATGCTCTCACAAATGGCGCTTCAGGATATTACGACGATGGTCTTCACCACCAACCTCGCAACGGCTTATCTTCACGCCTGCCAATATCTGCAAGTGGGAATGGAAATCCATGTCACCTACGAGGTGGAGAAACAACTTTCGGAAGAGTTTGTAAAAGCGACAAAGGTGTATCAGACGATGCTCGAAAAGATACAATCTATCAAGAACCGACAATGTTTTATTCCGGGGGCGGAATTTGTAAGTACGGACTCTGTACTTACCGCCATTCCCTATCAGAACCCCCAATGGGTATTGAAACAAAACTATTCCCCCGAACTACTGGTTTATGGGTATAACAACAACAAAGATGCCAAAGTAGAGAAGGGTGACGTTATTCCGGACAGTATTGCCAATCGGATTATCAGTTTCTACGGCAATCGGTACACACTCGCTCATGTTCTCTTTTCCCAAGGCGGATTTATGGTTCCTAAAGGGTATGAGCAAACCTATCTTAGCGACATTGAGATTTTAGCGTCCGGTAAAATCAAAGGCGATGTTAATGAAGGCCTTGCCTCCATCTATGCCCCCGGCGGATTCAACAAAGCACAACGTGCGGATAAACACCTGACGCGATGGATGGGGACCGCCATAATAAATAATGGTAAGATGACCGGTTGGGCAGATTTTGCTTCCCCTTCCGTTTGGATGACTGTACATGGTCAAATTAAAAAAAGTAAATAAACAAAATGAAACACTTATTTTATATCTTACTCGCCCTGAGCGCACTGACGGCTCAAGCGACGAATAACATCAACCGCATCCTCTACACCGCGGCGGACACACTTCCGCTCAACCTCGAAGGACGAATCATCGGTGATGTCACCATCGCTAAGCACACCTTCGACGCAGCGACCAACAGCGGAGAAATCATTTTTACCGGTTCACTTACGAAACTCAATGCCAAAGCGTTCATCAATAGTAAGCTTAAAACCATTATCCTGCCCGCTTCGCTTGCCTCTGTCGGGGATAGCGCTTTTGCCCTTTGCCAGAAATTAAGCCGTATCGTGTTCCAGTCACCTAACGCTCCCTCTTTAGGCAGAAACTGCCTTGACTTTGACAACCTTATCACCATCTTTTGTCCCGAACAACAGTGGGAACAATACCAATCTACCTTCAAATCTTTCGTGCGCAGCGGCCATGTTAAAAAACTGGAACATTGTATCCGCTACACGAACACCGGCCCGGAAAAGGAAAAGGTAAGTTGCACATTTAACGAAGACGTTGTTCTCCATACATACGATGATGTCAATAAAAAAGGTACCATCTATTTTGCCGATACTCTTTTTATGGTAGGAATGGCAGCCTTCAAGAACAGCACCTCGCTGCAAACAGTCTCTTTGCCTGACCATGTGTCGGTCATCGAAAACAACGCATTCGAGAAATGCACCTCACTTGACAACATCCTCTTGCCCGAATCTTTGATAGAGATACAGGAACGCGCCTTTGCCGAATGCACTTCTCTTGAAGAAATAAACGTACCCAATAACGTCATCCGTTTGGGAAAAGAGGTGTTCAGAGGGTGTACAGATTTAAAGAAAGTGTCCTTGGGCTATTCAATGCTTCAGGTGGGAGCAAACTGCTTATATGGCTGTTCAGCGATGGATACTATGATTTGCCACGCCGTAGTGCCGCCATTACTCTATTCCTCCTACGTCTTCAAATGGATGAAACCCGATGCAAAACTCTTTGTTCCCAAAGAGGCAATTGATTTATACGAAAAAAGCGACTGGGGAAAATACTATAGTTGGGAAGAAATAAGTTCCCTCTATGATGTGTCCCTTTCCCGTATCTTGTATGTCGGCGAAACAATCAATCTGTCCGCTACCGTGGTGGACAGCACAGCCAAGACCTCATCTGTTACGTGGTCGTCTTCAAACGACAATGTGGCGGAAGTGGACAACCAAGGACGTGTCGTGGCTAAGAACTTGTCAGAGCAACCCGTAGAGATTACCGCCACGTTAAACAGCACCGGCCTCAAAGAGTCCGTGAGTTTAGTTGTCCGCCCCAAAAGCAAACCAATTCCGGTTACATACAACGTGAATGTGCAAACCGTTCAACACGGCTCGATAACCGTCAACCAACTGAAAGCACAAGTCGCAGACGAGGTGCTAATCACTGTTGCCGCCGATGCAGGATGGCAAGTGGAAAGCGTATCCGTCACGGACACAAGGAAAACGAAAATACCCGCTTACCGCTGTCTAAATAAAAAAAATACCTATCAAGTGATGATGCCGGCAAGCGATATTACTGTAACCGCACTAATTGTACCTCAGTTATGAAACTAAAATGGATCTTAATCTGCCTACTCGTTGCAGTAGGTATAACCGGATGTAAAGGCAAAGAGGAACCTTCCCCCGAACCGATTCATTACTACGATGGGTTATGGGTCGCCAATAGCTTGGGCGATACCACCGCCAATCCCGACTATCTGCTTTTTGTGGAGGGGGAGAAACAGTTGTATGCCGTTATTGATTGGAATGAACTCTGTATCTGTCTTTGTGATGACAATGTTGCCGAGCAGTATCAGAACCTGACGTTTACTTACTGTGCCCCGCTCTCTGATGATAGGTTGGAGAGACCTTCATGGGAAGGCTTTTTTAATAGTTTAACACCTAGATTTATATCTCTGGCTCTTGAGGCTCCTACTGCGTACTTTATCATAAATGGTATAGTAAACAATAATTTGGGCCTATACCAAAAAGCCTTGCAGGTAAAGTCACTTAGCGAATTACTGAAAACCAACTTGAACAAACTGAGTACGGCGATGGGGGAAATGTTCAAGCATTTGAGTACGGATTTAGAGAACCTTGAAAAAGCGGTAAAAAAAGTTGACGAAGCTCGTGCCATATCCCTTCGGCAAAATAGATTGGCGTATTATCACAAATGCAATGATGACCTCGTGAACGAACAACAAATCGTATTTTCACGCTCGTATGCCTATTTTAACACCATCAACGCCCTACTCAAAGACACCATCGGAAAGGCTCGTGAAGATACGGTAAATTTCTACCGCAGACTCGATCCTGTTGTGTCCGAGTGGGCAGGAGAGGGAGGCATCTATATAGACCAAGTGAAGAACCTCATGGACAAGATGGTTACCACTTATTCCGTCTCTTCCCTCGGTCAATCTACATACGATGTGGGAATGCCGTCCATCTACGAGAATTTTGCAAAATGGATTTATCCGGATGAGAAAGAAAAAGAGAAACGAGACCAACTCGTTCAATCGCTACTCGCCCGCGATATAAATAATATGTTTTATGCTTTTTATTTGACCGATATTTATTGCCAGACCAAAATATATCTTTATAATTCCATAGAGGCTGAAACCACCTTCAAGGAATTTAAGGCACTAAAAACGAATTTTTTACAACTTTATCAACAACATAAGAAATAATGAAGAGATATATCCTTTCTTTTTTAATTTGCGCGGTGTTATTTACCGCTTGCAAATCTCCCAAACTTGAGGAACCAACCCCTCCTCAACCTCAACAACCCGAGGTGGTTATTCCTACTTTTGACGTTTCGGAAGATTACCTCGGCCCGATTTACCCCATGGACGGAATGGTCGATTGGCAACAGACGAATCTGGGTATTACTCCGAGTGATGTTTTTGACGGGATTAATGATGTTATCGGCTTGTTTGAAGGCATTGCCGGAATGGTAGCGGAATGCGTTGGCTTGGCACGGGCTGCCGAAGCTCGCCGAGCAGCGGCTGCCGCGGTGGTAATATTGAGACAGGTTAAAGATAGTACCGATGCTCTCACTATAAGAGCCAATCAGTATAGGAATCAGCTGGTCGATCAGTCACGCCGCGCATTGGGCGTTGTTAAAGACGTAACAGAGAAAACACGTTTAGAGCAACAACTCCAACGGCAACAGATGCAAGTCAGTATGCTCAACCAAGAACTCGCCCTCACCTCTTCTATGCGGAACGATTCAATATGCGCTATCGTATGCGAGACACTGCAACAAATATTCAGTTATAATGTAGCAAGAGGAATAACGAAAGAAGATGTGTATAAAAATGACAGCCTCATGCTGGATGATTTATATCCAATACTACACGAATGGATAGGACCCGATAATAAACGCTACAAAGACCTGATTGCCTATATTGACTGGGTCCTCAATACCAGAGAACCTATCCGACAATGGGATATTATCCAAATAGAGGACAATATCGCACAAGATATGAACGCGTGGAACCGTGTTGCCGAGGTACAAAAGGGGATTTATCATATGAATCGTGCTGCCTTTGTCAACAACTACGCCTTGGTGGTGCAGACTTACCTTATATGCTGTATCTTCCTCGATAAACCTACACGACACACATACGCCAATGCCTATGACATACAACAACACCTCGATACCGCCCTCAAACAATATAACAAACTCCTACAATCCCATCCTGTCACTCGCCCGAAACAAACGGTCTGCAATATCTATGGATGCCATTTTACAGCGGATACAATCATTTATACCATCCCCTATCCGGATGTCACTTATAAGAAAGACTACCTCTTCGCACCCGATAGTATCGTCTTCGGATTTGATCAAAATGTGTCGCTAACACAGCAACGTGCTTGCCAACTCTCCCCAAAAGAGGTGAGCGCCCTCTATCAATACTATTATCCCGATAATAAATTTAATAATAAACTACCCCTCGTGGACTCCATCCTCGTTGCTCAAGCCGGCATGACCAAACAACAAGGTTTAGGACAGCCATGGCTACTGCTCAATGGTCCCGTCGCAGCGAAAAACAAAGAAGTGACTTGTTCCGGCGTCCATCATGCACAAGGAACAAATACAGAAAAGGACTACCAAGGAGTCTCAATGGGAACGCTCACGTGGCAGAAAGAGAAATACACCGGATGGAGAGCGGACGTGTGCTGGTATCGGTTAAACATTGTAAAACATTGAATATATGAAACGAATCTTTCTTTTGCTCTGTATAGTCAACCTCGTCAACTTATCTGCACGAGGAGAGGATAATGGTCCTATTCAGAACTATTATAGTTTAGACTTCGAACTGTACGATGTTGAGAAATCACCCAAAGCGGTAGTCTGCTCTAATCAAGAGCATGTGAAATTTGCGACTAATATAACAATCCCTCACTATGTTCCGTATCAGGGTAAAGACTATGAGGTATATAAGATTGACAAATCAGCGTTCGTACAACTTAAAAACCTTCGAAATGTCTATATCGAAGCACCCATCACCGAAATGGGAGAAGATGCTTTCAATACGTGTGGACTCCCCGGAGAAGAGTTGATTATCTATTTTCGTTATGCCCCACCAACGAAGATTGAAAAAACATCATTTAATGGTAACTCATACTTATCCGTATGCTTCAATGCTATCTATGAGAAAGAGGCGGGATTACTTACTCTCTCCGGATACAAAACCAATGCAGCCGAAACCGCTTTTGCAGGCTTACGCATAAACCAGTTCATAGTGCCCGAAAATGCCTATTGGTACACTACCAAACATAACACCCTCATGAAACCTACCCATCCGGAAAACTTCCTGATGGACTCCGTTTATTATAACTATGTCTATAAGCAAGGCAGTATCACCCTCGACCGTAAACTGACCTATATACCCGCTTTCGCCTTTACCGGAAAAGGCGAACTGACCTCATTTACTATACCGCAATCCGTGACGGAAATACAAAATGGCGCTTTCATGGACTGCACCTATCTAAAGAAAATTACCATGCGAGGGAAATATTATACAAGCGGAATGTCCGATAGTGTCTCCTCCATTACCCGATTGGGAGACAACGTTTTTATGCGGTGCCAATCCCTCGAAAAAATACAAATGCCAAATCTGACTAAACTCGGCAAAAATACGTTTAATGGCTGCACGAAATTAACATCTGTCTCGTTTAATAAGGTCGCCGTCATCCCCTTCGGCTGCTTCAAAGACTGCAAAACACTGAAGAATCTCACTTTCTTGGGTTGCACTACCATCGACGAAGAGGCTTTCTCCGGCTGCTCCGCACTGACGACTGTCGCGATTCCGAAAGTAACCGAAGTCGGCATGAAAGCATTTGCCGGTTGCACTAAATTGCAAAAAATAGACAACTATAAATTCTCCTTCCTCGATAACGAAGCATTTCTCGGTTGTACTGCTCTAACCGAAGCGAAATGGGACTCCCTCATTCAGACCGGCACAAACGTGTTGGCAAACTGCACGGCTCTCAAAACAATCAATATGCCAAGTCTCAATGTGATGGGAGACGGATTTGCTCGTGGCTGCTCTCAACTCCAAACAGCCGTCTTTGACAGTAGCCTGCATACCGTAGGAGCAAGCGCCTTCAAGGATTGTAAAAAACTGACAACATTCACAGCTCCCGCCCTCTGGTCGGTTAAAGACTCCGCTTTCTATAACTGCTCACAATTGAATTCAATCGACTTGAGCCGTATCAGGGATATCCGAAATGCCTCTTTTGCTCATTGCACCTGTTTGCAGGAAATAGGCTTGGGTAGAGAGGTAACAGGAATCGGTAATAATGCCTTTGATGGTTGCACTTCTGTGCGGCGAATCGTGTGTATGACCGTCGTTCCCCCTGTCTTGGGCGATAGCGCCTTTAGTAATATCAACACAAAAGAGATTACCCTTTTCGTTCCCAACCTGTCAGTCGATGCCTATCGCCATAGCGATTGGGGAAAATATAACTGGAAACAAATCTATCCCTATTACGATATAGAAGTGTCCTCACCCCTCTATCAGGGGGACACCATCGCCTTGGTTTCCAATGCAGAGATGGAAGATTTTGTGCAGGGCAGGCTGCGTTTCTACTCCTCGGATGATAGTTATGTCTCTGTGGATAGCAATGGGGTGGTCATCGCCAAAAATATAACCAACGACCCACCTTATGTCACCATAACTGCTATCTTGGACGGCACCATCTGCTACCGCTATCTGCGCTTCTCCGTAATTACCAAACCAAGCCCGCAACCCGAACCGGAATATACGATTCTCTCTTCCGTCCAAGGGGAAGGTTCCGTCTCCTTGCTTGGCAGTACCAAGATTCATGCAAAACAATGGGCTAAATGTACCGCCCAAGCGAAGGCGGAAAATTTCTTAAAACGTATCTATGCCCTTGCGGACAAGGATACCGTACCGCTTTATCAAGATCCGTCTGACCCCATGACCTTCCGTTGGACCATGCCTCCGGCAAATGTCACCATCTATGCCGAGTTTGAACCTATAAGCGATTTGGAACTAGAAGACAAAAACGACTACGAATCGGATTTGGAGGAGATACTCTATGAATTCAAAAACGTAACCCTACGCCGTAGTTTCAATGCCTACCGAATCGGTAGTATCTGCCTTCCGTTTGACCTGCCCGACCTTACACAAACACCGTTTAAGGACGCGCATGTATTGCAAATAACGACCGTACAACGCGATTATGTTCATGGTCTGCTCATCACCTATTCGGAGGTGAAGTCCATGAAAGCCGGCTACCCTTATGCCATCTATTTCCCGAAGAATGTCAAGAACCCGCAGTTTGACTCCGTGCGGATTACAGCCTCTCATCCCACTCCTGTCAAATACGTTAGCGCGGACTCCACAACGACTGTCACTTATCAAGGACTCATGAAACCGCAACTCCTCCAGCGAAACGATAGTAGTACCTTGTTCTATAACCGTAACAGAATCTGCTATCCGACGAAAAACTTAAATGTCGGAGCCTTCAAAGGGTATTTCATCTTCGACAAGAGCACTTGGGGAGTGAATAATATCAATTGGCGTATGGACAACGGCTTCACCTTGAAAGAAGCAGACGAGGACGACTCCGAAGAAGATATAACCGGATTCGTGGACGTGAAATCGGAAAGCAAAGGGGTATATAAGGTGCTTTATGACGGCAATCTCTTCATCCTCCGTGACGACAAAATCTATAATGCACAAGGACAAAGAATAAAATAATCAAATGGTAAATTGTAAATTGTAAATTGTAAATAATTAAATGGTAAATGTTATGAAAACTCAAAATTATCAAGCTCCCAAGACGGAGCGCCTCAATTTTAAAGACGAAGTTCGTTTTGTATGTACCCAAGGTACAAGCGAAGCCCCGGAGGCTTGCGCTCCTCGTCGAGCATCGGAAATCACTAAAATCCCCTAAACACGAATCACTAAATTCAGGGGAAGTCGCAAGACTCCCCTGTTTTTTTGCGTGGAATGTGAGGAAAAATATAGATAAAATGGGCATAAGCAAACTGCCAATTGGCAGTTTCACGTTGCAAGACGACGGGGTCTATAGAACCGAGATTGGAAAATCTCGGTAACGGAAACACTGTTCAAGTAGGGGAGTAGAGGAGTAGGGGAGTAGAGGAGTAGGGTGCGCATTTGGTAATTGCCAAGTGCGCATTTTTTGTGCAAAATAAAAAAAAGTTGTTTTTTTCTTGCATATATCAAAAAAAAGTCGTACCTTTGTATCACCAACCAAAAAATTATATTACTATGGCACAGACAATCGAAAATGCAATGGAGAGTAATGTAATCACTCTCAAAGTTTATGTAAATGACGAAATAGTAGAGAAAGACTTCCGTTTAGACGAACTCTTGGCTATCTGCACCAAAGCGTACTATGAACCCGCCACCTATAAAGGCGGTGCGCTCGTGTTTGTTAAAGGACAAGAGGATCCGTTCGTTACCGCAGACGAGGTGACGACGAAGAAGATTATGGGACGTTTGGCTCAGAATCCGCTCGCCAAACAACTTCCGTTGATTGCTAAAGGTTCATCGAACCTACACGTACTCAAAGACGCTTTCCGTGAGACAGAGAAATATATTGTGCTCAAATCGGGAGCCAAACTGCTCGTTAAAGCGGCCCATTAAGACGGAAATAATTATAATTGTTTGAGGCGGTCGAGGGCGGTTTCGGGGAGGCGACCATCGGGACGAGGACCGATATTAAGAAGCAGGTTTGCTCCTTTCGCATTCGTGCTATCGCGTAATGCACGTAACTCGTCCGCGGACCGATACCAAATATCACTCACCTTATACCCCCATGAGTAGTTCATCGTTTGACACGTCTCTAACGGTAGTTCTTTACTCACGTCAGACTTCCCCGAATAGCCCCCCTTGTTCTCTCCGGGGATGTCACGCTCAAAACATTGTATATCCTCGCCCGGGCGATTGGCATGGTGGTGGTTGTTCGCTACCAAACAAGCCGGTTGCAAGCGATGGATGTGTTCGTATAACTCCTCTAAACGCCAATCAAAAGCGGGCGTCTCGTCCGCATGATCCCATTCGCCATCTAACCAGATGGCTCCGATCGGACCATACTCAGTGAGCAGTTCGGTCAACTGGGCTTTCATAAACGCAAAATAATGTGCATAGTCGGCTTTAGAGGTGTCTTTGCCACAACCCGTTGCCGATTGCCCTAACGGATAATCCGGTCTTCCCCAATCTACCAACGAATAGTAGAGGTGCAGACGCATCCCTTGTCGATGGCAAGCGTCAGCTAATTCTTTGAGCACATCGCGACCAAAAGGGGTGGCATCAACGATGTTATAAGACGATTGGCGCGTGTGCCACATTGAGAACCCATCGTGGTGACGACTCGTGAAACAGATATATTTTGCTCCCGCTTCCTTGAAAGAACGCACCCATTCGTCCGCATTAAATCCGGCAGGGTAAAACGCTCCGGCAGCTTTGGCATATTCCGTCTGCTGAATAGAATCTACCGACATATACCATTCGCCTTGACCAAAAACACTATAGATTCCCCAATGCAGAAAAATACCCAACTTCATATCGCGAAACTCCGCTCGCGATTGAAGGTTAGCTTGTGAAGGTTGATACGTCGGCTGCGCCATGAGCGTAGCGGAGAAGAAAAGAAGGAGGAAGAGAGGGGGTTTCATAATGATGAATTGTTTATTGGGTGATTGAGGTTATTTCGCCATCGATAAGGTGAGTGATAAGGGTTTGTCCTTGGGTGACTTGGGTTTTACTCGTTAACACTTGTCCGTTGACCGTGGTGAGCGAATAGCCCATCTTATAGATACGCGCCGGGTCACAAGAAGCAAGCCGCTGAGCAAGCATCTCAATAGCGTGTTTACGAATCAGCACCTGCCGTTCCTGCGTCTGACGCAGTCTGCGTCGGAGGTCTTCCAGTCGGTTGAGTTCTTCGGTCAAACGATCCACAAAGAAAGCCGCTACGGCGGTAGGGGTCTTGAGAGCACGATAAGCGACGAGGTCTAACACACTCACATCGCGCGTGTGCCCGATACCCGTGATAATAGGAAGAGGGAACTGCGCACAGGTGGCTGCGAGTAAGTAACTATCGAAACAACTCATATCTAAACTGGCACCTCCTCCGCGGATGATTACCACGACATCGAACTCGTCTTCTCGCTTCGCTATCGCTTGCAACGCTTTGAGGATAGACGCTTCGGCATTGTCCCCTTGCATGATAGCGGGGAAGAGGGTCGCGAGTAGGGGCGTAGAGGAGTAGATGGTAGGGTGGATAGTTGATGGATGAAGTCTTCGTAGCCGGCGGCGGTGTCGGAGGAGATGACGGCGATACGTCTCACTACGGTTGGGAGAGTGAGCGACTGCTGCATGTCGAGGATACCCTCTTTTTGCAGTTGACGAATGGTTTCTTGACGCTGACGCGCTAAGTCGCCAAGGGTATATTGCGGGTCAATACCTACAATGTTAAAGCTCAACCCATAGACCTCGTGCCAAGTGATTTCGACCTCTAAAAGCACCTGCATGCCCGTTTGCAGGGGTGTGCCGGTTTCTTGTTCAAAATAGGCGGAGAGAACGGCAAACATATTCGCCCAACAGTTCCCGCGCATCTTAGCGACAAACAGTCCATCCTTCCCTTTCTCCACCAAATCGAAATACCCATGCCCGTTGCGTCGAGACAGCGAGGCTATCTCGGCACGCACCCAGTAGGTGTCGTTTAACTCCACGGAGAGCACTTCTCCGATGAGTTCACTTAGTTGACTGAGCGAGTAGGTAGTCATGCATAGCTGCGGCGGCTTTGCGGCCGTCGGACATAGCGAGTATCACAGTAGCTCCTCCACGAACGATATCGCCACCCGCAAAGAGAATAGGCAGGGATGACTGCATTCCTTCGTTGACAACAATCGTTCCTTTCTTCGATATCTCTAATCCGGCTACAGACGAAGGGATAAGGGGGTTAGGCGATACGCCTACAGCCACAATCACAAGGTCGGCAGGGATAGTGATGGTCTTTCCTTCCACCGGTACGGGACTGCGACGACCCGACTCATCGGGTTCGCCGAGTGTCATGACTTGGAGGACGGCCTCTTTTACACGACCGCTGTCGCTGAAAGACCGCTGCGCTGAAAGACCGCCTTCGGCTGAAAGACCGGCTTCGCCTGAAAGATAATCGTGGTATTCGATGGGATTATGGAGGGTGAGGAACTCTATTCCTTCTTCTTTGGCGTGACGCACCTCTTCGATACGAGCCGGCATCTCTTCTTCGCTGCGGCGATAGACAATCGTCGCGTGCTCCGCACCTAATCGTTTGGCGGTGCGAACAGCGTCCATAGCGGTGTTTCCTCCGCCGACCACGATGACGTTCTTTCCATAGAGTAAAGGCGTGTCAGTAGCGGAAGAGGAAGCGTCCATGAGGTTCACGCGAGTGAGGTATTCGTTGCAGGAAAGCACCCCATTGAGGTTCTCTCCCGGGATACCCATAAACCGTGGCAGTCCGGCTCCCGAACCCACGAAGATTCCGGCAAACCCTTGTTGTTGTAAGTCCTCGATGGTGAGGGTCTTACCGATGATGATATCCGTCTTGAACTCGATACCGAGTTGTTTGAGGTTGTCTATCTCTTGATCCACGATACGATTAGGCAGACGGAACTCGGGAATACCATATTTGAGTACACCGCCAATCTCGTGCAACGCCTCAAAGACCGTCACTTGATAGCCTAATTTTGCCATGTCTCCGGCGAAACTCAAGCCCGAGGGACCGCTGCCGACGACCGCAATTTTTGCGGTCGTTGGGAGTAGAGGGGTAGGGGAGTAGGGGAGT
>JAZQOG010000074.1:0-13641 GCA_045627765.1 Paludibacteraceae bacterium
TTCTCAAACAAGATACGGGTGATCTCTTTCTTCAGATTCGAAGCAGGAACTTCTACTACGCGATGTCCCGCTTTGATTGCATTTCTGAGACGTGTCAGAAAATCTGCGATTGGATCTGTCATAATTGTTTTGTTTTTAAAATTATCCCGACTATCGAGACATTATTTAATAATGTTAATTCTACCAGCTTGCTTTCTTCACACCGGGGATGAGACCCTTGGAGGCCATCTCACGGAATTGAATACGACTCAAGCCGAATGCACGCATGTAACCTTTTGGACGACCGGTGATCTTGCAACGATTGTGCAAGCGAACGGGACTTGCGTTCTTAGGAAGAGCTTGCAAGCCTTCGTAGTCACCATCCTTTAGAAGTTGTGCACGCTTAGCAGCATAACGAGCCACTAATTTTGCGCGTTTCACCTCGCGGGCTTTCATTGATTCTTTTGCCATAGTCTTTACTTTTTGAATGGTAAGCCAAACTCACGAAGCAGAGCGAAGCCCTCTTCATCCGTGTTAGCGGTGGTGACGAACGTGATGTTCATACCCAACAGTTTGGTAATGTTATCAATGTTAATTTCAGGGAAAATGATTTGCTCCGTAATACCTAAAGTATAGTTACCACGGCCATCCATCTTGTTCTCAATACCCTTAAAGTCGCGGATACGCGGCAGGGCAACGCGAATCAGTCGCTCCAAGAACTCATACATACGCTCGCCACGTAACGTAACGCGAACGCCGATGGGCATCTTTTTACGAACTTTGAAGTTCGCGATATCCTTCTTAGAAACCGTAGCAACAGCCTTCTGACCGGAAATAAGCGTCATCTCTTGTTGAGCGACATCCACGATCTTCTTGTCTGCAACAGCTTCTCCTAAACCTTGGTTGAGAACAATCTTAGTCAGTTTGGGGCACTGCATTACCGTGCTATAACCAAACTCTTTCATCAAGATAGGAACGATACGCTCCTGATAATCTTGTTTTAAGCTAGCTGTATTCATTGTTAGATTTCTTTACCGGATTTTTTACTTACACGTACAAGCTTACCATCCTTCTCGATACGACCTACGCGAACGGGTTTACCATCCTCTACGGGGTTCAAATTAGAGATATGGATAGGAGCTTCTTTCTTAACTAATCCTCCTTGAGGATTCTTTGCATTGGGTTTGGTAGCCTTGCTAACCATGTTGACACCCTCTACGATAGCGCGTTGTTTATCTACGATAACTTCCAGTACACGACCGGTTTTACCTTTAGATGCACCTGCATTCACGTAAACGATATCACCCTTTTTAATATGTAACTTTGCCATATTGAACTAAATTTAGATGATTAAAGTACTTCAGGTGCTAAAGAAATAATCTTCATGTTCGTTTGACGAAGCTCACGAGCAACGGGACCGAAAATACGGCTACCACGCAACTCACCTGCATTATCAACGAGAACGCAAGCGTTATCGTCGAAGCGGATGTAACTTCCGTCTGCACGACGCACTTCTTTCTTTACGCGAACAATGATAGCGCGACTTACTGCACCATCCTTGATTTCACTACTTGGGATCACTCCCTTAACGGCTACTACGATGGTGTCTCCCAGGGAGGCGTAACGACGTTTCGTTCCGCCAAGTACACGGATGCATAAAGCCTCTTTGGCTCCGCTGTTATCCGCTACTACTAATCTTGATTCTTGTTGTATCATAATTACTTAGCCCTTTCAATAATTTGAGTTAGACGCCAACGAACAGTCTTGCTCAACGGACGAGTCTCCATGATGCGAACGGTATCACCGATGCCGCACTCATTCTTCTCGTCATGAACATGGAACTTGCGAGTTTTATTGACAAACTTGCCATAAATAGGGTGTTTCTCTTTCCACTTAACGGCAACAACGATAGTCTTGTCCATCTTATTGCTGAGAACAACGCCCTGACGCTCTTTTCTTAAATTTCTTGTTTCCATTTGTCTGTCGTTTTTACTTGGTTAATTCTCTTTGACGTAATTCCGTTGCCAAACGAGCGATTGTCTTGCGAGCAACCTTAATGAGCAGCGGATTGTCAAGCGGGGAAATGCTGTGATTGAGCTTCATACGAACAAGGTTCTCCTTCTCCGTAGCTAAACGCTCTTGAATCTCAGCAGTCGTTAATTCTTTAATTTCAGCTGTTTTCATAATCCTTATACATTTTGGGTTGCGTCGTAATCACGTTTTACGACAAATTTAGTGGTAATCGGAAGCTTTTGTGCTGCCAAACGAAGAGCCTCTTTGGCTACCTCGTAAGAAACACCATCCACTTCGAAAATAATACGACCGGGAGCCAACGGAACGACGAATCCTTCCGGAGCACCTTTACCTTTACCCATACGGACATCCAAGGGTTTCTTGGTGATTGGTTTATCCGGGAAAACGCGGATCCATACTTGACCCTGACGTTGCATATAACGAGTGACTGCTACACGAGCTGCTTCGATTTGACGACCTGTCAACCAGATGGTACCAAGACTCTTGATACCGAATGAGCCAAATGCAAGCTCATTGCCACGCTGCGCATTGCCCTTAATACGGCCTTTTTGCGAGCGGCGGAATTTAGTTTTCTTTGGTTGTAACATAACTGTAATAATCTACAAATCGGTTAAACTTATTGTTTCTTATTTCTACGGAAGCCCTTACGGTCATCACGACGGTCACCACGACGACCTTCGCCGCCACGTGGAGCACCTTCTTGTTTAACCGAGAAGTTAGGAGCTAAGTCCTTCTTTCCATAGACCTCACCACGGCAAATCCATACCTTCACACCGAGGATACCCACTTTCGTGAGAGCGCCTTCATGACAATAGTCAATGTCAGCACGTAATGTGTGAAGAGGAGTACGACCTTCCTTGAACATCTCACTACGAGCAATCTCGGCTCCGTTGAGACGACCGCTTACTTGTACCTTGATACCCTCTGCTCCCATACGCATCGTGGAAGCAATGGCCATCTTAATAGCACGACGATAAGCAATCTTACCTTCTAACTGACGAGCAATCTTCTTAGCTACGATAGTGGCATCCAACTCAGGACGCTTTACCTCGACGATGTTGATTTGAACATCTTGCTTGGTGATCTTCTTCAGTTCCTCTTTCAATTTGTCAACCTCTTGGCCACCCTTACCGATGATATAACCGGGGCGAGCAGTGCAGACAGTGACAGTCACAAGTTTCAGAGTTCTTTCAATAACAATACGAGAAATACTAGCCTCTGCCAAACGGGCATTCAGGTAGTCGCGGATCTTGCTGTCCTCGACAATCGTATCTCCGTAGTTCTTACCGCCAAACCAGTTGGAATCCCAACCTCTTACAATACCTAGGCGGTTAGCAATTGGATTAATTTTTTGTCCCATTTTGGTTTACTTTTTAATTTCCGTATTCTTAGTATCTACATAAATAGTAACATGATTGCTGCGCTTACGTACACGATAGCCGCGACCTTGAGGAGCGGTCAACAGACGTTTTAACATCATGCCGCCGTCAACAAAAATATTACTTACATACAGTGTCTCTTCATCTGCTTTCTTACCGGTCTTTTGTTCCCAGTTAGAAATAGCCGACTTAAGCAATTTCTCTAAAGCGCGAGACGCTTCCTTTGTCGAAAAACGTAACGCACCCAACGCACGGTTCACTTCCAACCCACGAATCATGTCTGCAACTAAACGCATTTTACGCGGAGAGGTAGGAACGTTATTAAGCTTTGCGAAATATTGAGTTTTCTTTGCCTCTTTGATCGCTTCAGCTGTATTATGTTTTCTAGCACCCATTTTAAATCTAATTTAAATGTTGTTTAATGATTCAATGGATTACTTGTTATTGCCCGAGTGACCACGGAAGGTACGAGTGGGAGCAAACTCACCAAGCTTATGACCTACCATATTCTCCGTCACATATACGGGAATAAACTTGTTACCATTGTGAACTGCAATTGTATGACCTACAAAATCAGGAGAGATCATCGATGCGCGGCTCCAGGTCTTAACAACTTCTTTCTTGTTAGCCTCATTCATAGCCAGCACCTTTTTCTCCAACTTAACGTTGATAAACGGTCCTTTTTTTAATGAACGACTCATAATTTCTCAAATTTTATAGGTTATTTTTTTCTTCTTTCAATAATATATTGGTTGCTCTGGTTCTTCGGATGACGAGTCTTGTAACCCTTAGCGAGCAAGCCCTTACGAGAACGTGGGTGACCACCACTTGCGCGGCCTTCACCACCACCCATCGGGTGATCTACAGGGTTCATCGTCACACCGCGGTTGTGAGGACGACGTCCTAACCAACGGCTACGACCAGCCTTACCGCTCTTCTCCAATGCGTGATCGCTATTGCCAACCACACCAACCGTTGCTTTACAAGCGGCTAACACCTTACGAAGCTCACCCGAAGGTAACTTGATGATAGCATACTTGTCTTCACGACCGGCTAATTGTGCGAACACACCTGCCGAACGTACCATCTGGGCACCTTGACCCGGACGAAGCTCGATGTTGTGAATCAAGGTTCCCAACGGAATCTGACTCATAGGCAGAGCATTACCAACCTCAGGTGCTACATCGACACCCGATACTACTACTTGTCCTACTTGCAATCCATTCGGTGCAAGGATGTAACGTTTCTCTCCGTCTGCATAGAACAACAGAGCAATACGAGCCGAACGGTTCGGATCATACTCAATCGTCTTAACAGTTGCGGGTACACCATCTTTGTTGCGCTTGAAATCAATTACGCGGAATTTCTGCTTGTGTCCGCCACCAATGTAACGCATGGTCTCTTTACGTGTGTTGTTGCGACCACCCGTCTTGGACTTGCCGAATACAAGAGACTTCTCTGGTGCGCTTGCCGTAATTTCTTCAAACGCGCCAATAACTTTGTGTCTTTGCCCCGGTGTAGAGGGTTTTAATTTACGTACAGCCATTTTTAAATATTGCTATAAAAATCGATTGTTTCACCTTCTTTTAATGTCACAATAGCTTTCTTGTAAGCATTCGTAGCACCCTTCAAAAGTCCGCTCTTAGTCCAGCGTTGTTTAACCTTCGGAGCAACTACAGCCGTGTTTACAGCCACTACTTGTACATTATACATTTCTTCCACTGCCTTCTTGATCTCAACCTTGTTAGCAGTGCGAACAACTTGGAAACCATAACGGTTCAGTTTCTCGCCAGCGGCGGTCATCTTCTCGGTGACGATAGGTTTAATAATAATTGACATAATCTATCCTCCTTATACGTTAAAAGTTTCCTCGAGTTTTGCGATACTATCCTTAACGAATACTACCACATTCGAGTTCATAATTGCGTAAGTATTCAACTCACCTACGGTGGTCACGTTCGTACGCTCGATGTTACGAGCCGACTTGATAACCTCGGTTACGGTCTCCGGCATTACAAACAATACCTTCTTACCAGCAATCTTAAGGTTGTTCAAAACTTCCACCATAGCCTTCGTCTTCGGTGCCTCAAACGTCAGAGCATCCATCACGATGATTTCATCGTTCTTAGCGCGAGTGCTCAATGCACTGCGACGAGCCAGTTGTTTCACTTTCTTATTCAACTTAAAGCTATAATCGCGAGGAACGGGACCAAAGATGGTACCACCACCAACGCGTACAGGGCTCTTCAAATCACCCGGACGAGCACCGCCGCCACCTTTCTGACGACCTAACTTGCGGGTAGAGTGAGCGTTTTCACTACGCTGTTTTGCCTTAGCTGTGCCTTGGCGATTATCTGCTAAATATTGCTTAACGTCCAAGTAGATAGCGTGGTCGTTAGGCTCGATTGCGAAGATAGCGTCATTGAGCTTGATCTTCTTACCGGTATTCTCACCGGCCATGTTCTTAATACTAAGTTCCATACTGCTTACTTGTTAATCGTTACAATAGAATTTTTAGCACCCGGTACACTACCCTTGACCATGATCAAGTTGTACTCAGGGATAACCTTTAAAACCACAAGGTTTTGTGCCGTTACGCGGTCTTGACCCATGTGACCCGCCATGCGAGTACCCGGGAAGATACGACTAGGATAAGCGCAAGCACCTACCGAACCGGGAGCGCGAAGACGATCGTCTTGACCGTGAGTAGATTGACCTACACCACCAAAGCCATGACGCTTAACAACGCCCTGAAAACCTTTACCTTTACTTGTGCCGATAACGTCAACAAAAGCACCTTCTTCGAAGATCGTGACGTCAATCGTGTCACCTAACTTGACTTCTTGTTCGAATCCATCGAACTCTGCGAGGTGACGCATGGGTTGTACCCCTGCGGCTTTGAAGTGACCGGCCTCTGCTTTGTTCACGTGTTTCTCGCTCTTAGGCATGAAACCTACTTGAACAGCAGCATAACCATCCTTCTCCACGGTCTTGAGTTGAGTAACAACGCAAGGACCAGCCTCGATAACGGTGCATGGGATATTCTTACCATCAGCACCGAATACGGATGTCATTCCGATTTTTTTACCTAATAATCCTGCCATTTTTGTATGGATTAATTGTTAATAATAGGTTGTTTTGGTTACTCTCGCCGACGGGATTCCCCGGGGTTCCGGATGTTCCGGAATATCCGGTCTATCCGTCGGAAGCAACCCGTTAATTATCAAACTTTGATCTCAACTTCAACGCCGGAGGCAAGTTCCAGTTTCATCAAAGACTCTACCGTCTTGTTGTTCGAGTTGTAGATGTCGATAAGACGCTTGTAGCTACTCAGCTCAAATTGCTCACGACTTTTCTTGTTAACGAACGTCGAACGGTTCACTGTGAAGATACGTTTGTGGGTTGGCAATGGAATAGGACCACTAACAACTGCACCCGTAGCTTTCACCGTTTTCACGATCTTCTCAGCGGACTTGTCCACCAAGTTGTGGTCAAACGATTTCAGTTTGATACGAATTTTTTGACTCATAATAATTGTTGTTTTTTTTGTTTTACAATTGCGTTCGTACGCGGTTCGCAAAGAGTCATTTGCTTGCGCCTTACGCGTACGTACGCGTTATTTAATAAGGTGTTATACTAATTCAGCTCGTCCGCCGCACTCCGTCAGCACTGCTTTCGCAATCGTACTCGATACTACATCGTAATGACTGAACTCCATGCTGCTCGTTGCGCGACCCGAGGTAATCGTTCTCAACGCCGTCACATAACCGAACATCTCACTCAAAGGTACCTTAGCCTTGATTACACGCGCACCCGTACGAGCGGTATCCATACCCTCTACTTGACCGCGACGTTTGTTCAAGTCTCCGATAACATCACCCATGTTCTCCTCCGGAGTCACTACCTCTATCTTCATGATAGGCTCCATCAGTACGGGTTTAGCCTTGACGCAAGCGTTCTTGAACGCCATCTGAGCACAAATCTCGAAACTCAACTGATCACTATCTACCGGGTGGAAACTACCGTCAATAACCGTTACCTTCAGCTTATCCATCGGGAAACCGGCTAAGATACCCGTCTTCATAGCAGACTCAAAGCCCTTCTGAATAGATGGGATATACTCCTTCGGGATATTTCCGCCCTTGACTTCGTTAATAAACTGCAACCCGGCTTCTGCCTCGGTATCTGCAGGCTCGATGCGAACAATCATATCCGCAAACTTACCACGACCACCGGTCTGTTTCTTATACGTCTCGCGCAACTCTACCGGAGCAGAGATGGCTTCACGATAAGCTACTTGAGGCTTACCTTGGTTGCACTCTACCTTGAACTCCCTACGCAGACGGTCAATGATAATCTCCAAGTGTAACTCACCCATACCCGAGATAACGGTTTGACCCGTTTGCTCGTCCGTCTTAACGGTGAAAGTAGGATCTTCCTCAGCCAACTTGCCAAGACCAATACCTAACTTATCAATATCCGCTTGACTCTTAGGCTCTACCGAGATACCAATCACCGGTGCCGGGAACTCAATCGATTCCAATGCAATCGGATGATCCTCACTGCACAACGTATCGCCCGTGCGTATATCCTTAAATCCTACGCCCGCGCCTATATCACCCGCGCATATAACGTCCACGGGATTCTGATGGTTAGAGTGCATTTGGAAGATACGAGAGATACGTTCTTTCTTGCCCGAACGCGCGTTGTAGATATACGAACCTGCTTCTAACTTACCCGAATAAACTCTGAAGTAGCACAGGCGACCCACATACGGATCCGTGGCAATCTTAAACGCCAAAGCGCACAAAGGCTCATCCTCATCGGGGTGACGCTCAATGGCTTTGTCAGTGCGAGGATCAGTTCCTTCAATATTCGGGGTGTCTAACGGACTGGGAAGGTATGCGCATACAGCATCCAACATTGTCTGTACACCCTTATTCTTGAAGCTCGAACCGCAGATAACGGGGAAGATATGAAGCCCTACCGTACCCTTACGGATAGCGGAACGGATCTCTTCTTCGGTAATCGTGGAAGGATCAGAGAAATACTTCTCCATCAATGTGTCATCAAACTCCGCACAAGCCTCTAACATCTTATCGCGCCATTCTTGCGCGTCAGCCATAAGCTCAGCAGGGATGGCTTCCTCCACATATTCACTACCCATCGTCTCATCATGCCAGATGATAGCTTTCATCTTAATCAGATCCACAACGCCTTTGAAGGTCTCTTCAGCGCCCACAGGAATCTGAATAGGACAAGGAGTTGCGCCCAACACGTCTTTGATTTGGCGAACCACATCATAGAAGTTGGCACCCGAGCGGTCCATCTTGTTGACATAACAAATTCTCGGAACGTTGTACTTATCCGCTTGACGCCATACCGTCTCGCTCTGAGGTTGAACACCGCCTACTGCGCAGAAAGCAGCTACAGCACCGTCAAGGATACGCAAACTGCGCTCTACCTCTACCGTGAAGTCCACGTGCCCCGGAGTGTCTATCAGGTTGATCTTATACTTACTTCCCTGATAGTTCCAATAAGTCGTGGTAGCAGCACTGGTAATAGTAATACCGCGCTCCTGCTCTTGCTCCATCCAGTCCATCGTGGCGGCGCCATCGTGTACCTCACCGATCTTGTGAGTCAGACCTGTATAGAACAAGATACGTTCCGAAGTCGTAGTCTTACCGGCATCAATGTGAGCCATGATACCGATATTCCTATTATATTTCAAATCGTGTTTTGCCATTTCCTAAATAATAACAGACTAATACCTTGAAAATTTTTAGAAACGGAAATGTGCAAACGCACGGTTAGCCTCTGCCATACGGTGCATATCCTCCTTACGTTTGAAGGCACCACCTTGGTTGTTGTATGCGTCCATAATCTCACCGGCTAATTTCTCAGCCATCGAGTGACCACCACGCTTACGGGCGAAAGCGATCATGTTCTTCATTGAGATGGACTCTTTACGGTCAGCGCGAATCTCAGTAGGAACCTGGAAGGTAGCACCACCGATACGTTTCGACTTAACCTCTACAAGAGGCGTAATGTTATCCAACGCTTGTTTCCAAATATCCAGTGCAGACTTCTCTTCGGATTTCATCTTGTTGCCGACGAGCTCTAATGCGGAATAGAAAACACGGTAAGAGATGTTCTTCTTACCATCAAGCATGAGGTGGTTCACAAACTTACCCACCATAACTTCTCCAAATACCGGATCCGGAAGAATCACGCGTTTTTTTGGTTTTGCTTTTCTCATTGTTGTTAACTTTTTTAATTGATTGTTTACTTGGTTGTCTTCGCTTCAGGGTTTGTTCCCTTACTCAACCGATCAACCCATTGTCTTTCTGTCCCATCGTATGGAACGTTTAGTTAGTTTTACTTCTTAGCTTTCGGACGCTTAGCTCCGTACTTACTACGACGTTGCAGGCGGTTAGCCACACCGGCGGTATCCAAAGTACCACGAACGATGTGATAACGTACACCCGGAAGGTCCTTCACACGGCCGCCACGTACCATAACGATACTGTGCTCTTGCAGGTTGTGACCCTCACCAGGGATGTAAGCGTTCACTTCTTTTTGGTTCGTCAAACGAACACGAGCCACCTTACGCATAGCGGAATTAGGCTTCTTAGGAGTGGTTGTGTAAACACGTACACAAACGCCGCGACGTTGAGGGCAACTGTCCAGTGCCGGACTCTTACTTTGGTCGATAAGTTCTGCTCTTCCTTTTCTAACTAACTGTTGAATTGTTGGCATTGTAACTTAATTGTTTTTGGTTAATAATTGATGTTAATTTACGCTTTATTTATTCTTACGAGTGCGTACCCTTATGCACGTATCGCGCGAAAAAGCATGCAAAGATACAACAAATTTTTGACATGACCAAATATTTTTGAAAAAAAATGCAAAAAAAATGAAATTTACTTGTTTTATTTGAAAAATTATAGTAATTTTGCACTCCGAAATGAAAAAACTTCATTTCTATTTTGAAACAAATACCGCTCTGTCCAATCTCTCACAGATTCCACAGATTACACTGATTGATTGATAATTTATTATTTTTTTATTTCTTTTTTCCGTTAGTTGTGAGTAAACTCCCACTACCAAAAAAGAAGAACTAAAAAGGGAATGTTCGCAAACTCACATCCCGTGCCTGACGGCACTAATAATAAATTATTGGGAAGATATTACACAGATACAAGGAACAAAAAAAAGAATATGACAGATAATGAGTTGACATACGCGATACGTGGTGCAGCATTTAAGGTACACGCGACCTTGGGACCGGGACTATTAGAGAGCCTATACCAAAAGGCGCTATACTACGAACTTTCAGATGCCGGATACAAAGTGAGACAAGAGGTAGCAATACCGATACTATACAATGGGCACGAAATTGGGAACGATCTAAAGATGGATTTATTGGTAGAGGATCAAGTGATTGTAGAGCTCAAATCTGTGGAAACGCTAACCGACCTACATAAAAAACAATTATTATCGTACTTGCGGTTAACGGGGAAAAAATTAGGGCTACTTATTAACTTCAACGCTACGTCGTTAGATGAAAAAAGTGTAATTCGGATTATCAACTAACCTCAAAGCGGAGGGGAGCGCCCCGCGGCAAGGGGCGCAAGAATGCCCCGACGAGCGGAGAGATAGGTGAGCGAAGAGGCTGATAGGCACAGAGGTTCTGTGGAATAAAACCACCAATAAGCCCTTATTGTGGATGCGAAAGTAGCATGGTTGTCCCGATGAAACGGGAAAACCGTATCTAGGGAAAGGGTATCTGTGGAATGAGTTTATTAGGCAACGCGGTACGCGGTGCGGCGGGTGAACCGCAGGTGAGACCGTCCCTACTATTGATTTATTTATTTGGATTGGGAGCTCGGTCCCAAAGACAAATAATAAAAAAATAGAAGGTAATAATAAAAAATCAGTGTAATCTGTGGAATCTGTGAGAGATAAAAGAAAACGAGAAATGACCGACATTCAACGACTTTTTGCAAAAGCTTGTGCCGAGCACCATCTCATTGAGTATGGTGACCGCATCCTCATTGGTCTAAGCGGAGGAAAAGACTCGCTCACCTTATTGGAACTGTTAGGCGAACGGATGCAGGCAGCGCAACCTCGCTTTGAACTCTTCGCCCTTCACGTCCGCATGAAGGAGATTGAGTACGAGTCATCCACCGATTATCTGCATACGATAAGCAACCGATACGCTATCCCTCTTATCATCAAAGAGACGTCTTTTGGGCAGATACAAGGCAACAAAACACCCTGTTTCCTCTGCTCATGGTTCCGCCGAAAAATGCTCTTCGATGTGGCGCAAGAACTGCATTGCAATAAGATTGCTTTTGGGCACAACAAGGACGACTTAGAGGAAACCCTACTCATGAACCTCTTGTACGAGGGCACGTTTGCCACCAATCCGCCCAAACTCAAACTGGACAAGATGCCCATCACCATCATCCGTCCTCTTTGTATGGTGAATGAGAAGGATATCGAGACCTACGCTCAAGAGCAAGGCTACCAACTGCAAACCAAACGCTGCCCTTTCGAGAAGGATACGGCACGCGAGCAGATGAAACAACTGCTGACCGATTTAGAGCGATACAACCCCAATGTGAGGGAATCTATTTGGGGCGCTATGACGAATGTAAAATTAGATTATCTGCCAAGGCAGAAGTATTGATATGACAGCTTTATACACTATTTTGTTGCTCATTGCCTCTAATGTGATGATGATCATCGCGTGGTATGGGCATTTGCTCCTTAAACAGAAGGGGATTATCACCGACTCTACCCCACTCATTCTCGTTATTGTCGGTTCGTGGCTCATTGCTTTTTTGGAATATAGCCTACAGGTTCCGGCTAACCGTATCGGGTTTGACGGCAACGGCGGTCCGTTCAACCTGATGCAACTCAAGGTCATCCAAGAAGTCATCACTCTGGTGGTCTTTGTGGCATTTAGTATGATTGCCTTCCACATGCAACTCAAATGGAACCACATCGCCGCAGGTGTTTGTTTGATTTTAGCAGTGTATTTTGTGTTCAAATAGGCAAAAAATGGCTAATTTTTCAAGAAAATGCATTTTTTTTGCATTTTTTTTCAAAAATATTTGGTCATATCAAAAAAAAGCAGTACTTTTGCAACCGCTTTCGTGAAAAGCAGTGGTCTTTAAGGCTTCGGGATGTCCCGAAAATGCGATGATAGCTCAGTTGGTAGAGCACGACCTTGCCAAGGTCGGGGTCGCGAGTTCGAGTCTCGTTCATCGCTCCATGCAGGACCCGTTCCTGCATTTTTGTTCTTTGAAGCCCAGATGGCGGAATTGGTAGACGCGTGCGTTTCAGGTGCGCATGCCGCGAGGTGTGCAGGTTCGAGTCCTGTTCTGGGCACGTGAATAATATAATCGCAAGCGAATTGCGACGAAGCGCAGGTGGTGAAATTGGTATACACGCTACTTTGAGGGGGTAGTGATCGCAAGATCGTGTGAGTTCGAGTCTCATCCTGCGCACAAGCAAAACACACAAGTATTCAAAACGAAAGGAAGGCAACCGCCTTCCTTTTTTTTTTAGCCGAGGGTCGGCCGACACTCTCTCGACACTCTCGCTCCTCACTTGCCAAGTTTAAATCGGCAAAAGACTTTTGCCAAGAAGGGACGGGGTACAGTGCCCAAAGGGCTATGAGGAAACGAGGCGCCAAAGGCGCAGAAGTTTCCGATGGCGTGATAACCATAAGGGACCCACATTCAATGTGGGGAGAAAAAACAGAACAAAAAAGGTAGAGGCGGATTTTCTATGGACATAGTATGGACTACTATCGTTCTACTACCGATGTTAGAGCACGATGTGCGGTGCCCACAAACAACCATCACAACCCAAAGGCGGAGATGGGAGAGGAAAATTAGTGAAATAAAAAGGCGAAAAGAGAGTGTGCCTATTGTGACACACCCTCTTTTGGGATAGAGCAGATAAAACTTCTGCTTAGAGATATCAAAACTTCCGCTTAAATTTATAGATAGTGACTTCAAACGGTACGTTGCGGGGCATGAGCGTCACCTTGAGAGCCACTAGGACCTCCACCGCTGACGCTGAAACAATTTTCCATTATTGTGCCACTTTGCAAAGCTATACATTCCGTATTGGGATTGATATATGATTTTTTCATTGTTGTACTCCTTTCTTATTGAACGGTTGCACCATTCATGTTATATTTTACTCCTTTGTTTACGATTACTACGCGACC
>JAZQOG010000075.1:0-18110 GCA_045627765.1 Paludibacteraceae bacterium
AGTAGGGGAGTAGGGGAGTAGAGGAGTAGGGGAGTAGGGGAGTAGAGGAGTAGGGGGGTAGGGGAGTAGGGTAGTCAAAATGAGCGACCATTTTGGTAGCATGGACACCGGCATCGGTTCGACCGGCAAAGGTCAAAGCAACAGGTTCGCGCAGAATAGTGGAGAACGCTTTTTCCATCGTCTCCTGCACACTCACTCCATTCGGCTGCGTCTGCGAGCCGTGGTAGTTAGTGCCTTGATAACTGAACTGAACGAAGTATCGCATTGATCTCGGGAGATAAATTAAGTCGATAAACAAGGAAAATATAAGTTCCTATAAGCACCACATCGCGTGTCAAACTATTGAGCCATAACAAACCCGTATCAGACAGCGAGTGCGTGAACCAGAAAATAAATGCTTGGTCAAGGACATAGTTCAACCCAAGCATCAACCCGAACAGCAGGAATGTCCATAGCATCGACTTGCAGAAAGGCTGAATACGCATAGCTGCCATTAAAACAACAAGGGCAAGCACCACATAAATACCATAACTCAAACAACTGCTCAACGCTGCTCCGTTCATTCCCCAACGAGGGATGAAAACATTATTGAACACAATCGCCAAAGTGGTGAGAATCGCACTCAACACCAACGATAGAGCATAGTATTTGCCATAATTGATGGCATTAAACACCATCGCGAAGGTGGCAACCAATAATTGTCCTACTGCCAAAATAAACACTGCCGTTCGAGCAGCGGCATAGGTCGTACCATTGGGCAGAAGCCAATAGATAAGATCGATATTTACCCATAGAAACAGGAAAATAATCGTTCCCACAATAAACGTGTTGTTGAATACTTGCTGCATCAACGCGTTACTTTGTGGGCGATCATTCGCGTGAATAGCCTCAGACAACTGCGGTGCAGCGATGGCCGTCAATGACCGATAAGGAATACTCACCATCACCGCCATATACGTGGCAATAGCGAAGATACCTGTATAACTCAGTCCCATCTCAGCCGTGATAAAGAACGACGACAAAGAGGGTACTAACACCGACGTGATAGCCGATACAATCAAGAAACCGGTATATAAAATGCACTTCCTGACAAGCTCTGGATGAGCCTTAAGAAATGCCCAATCGGGCTTAAACGATATATGACCAATCGCCAATAGATAGACAAGGTTGATGATTGCCGCCAAAGCATAAACACCCGACAACGCAATCACAAAACCGTCCATCGAAATGACTTTGTAGGCATAGAGTAGGTAGAGAGCCAACAGCCCAACGCGAATACCAATTTCTCGCACGGCGCGAGGAACGACAATGCGCATAAGCACGTTGGAACAGGTCTCGAAAATGCTTTGGTAAAGAAAGAAAAACGCTATCGGCAAGACGAAATAGTAATAATCGACAAACAGCGGTGACTTCTCACTAAACCACTGTGTGATAGGAACTTCGCACGCCCAATAAAGAGTAGCAAAAAGCGTAAAACCTAAGAACGGCAGCACCAATGCCCAGAAAAACAGCCCATGGTCTTTCTTTCCACTTTCACTTTCACTTTCACTTTCACTTTCCACTTTTCTGAACCACGGCGCAAATCGAATAAGCGACGACGAGGTACCTAACTGTGCTAAACCTACAAACAATGTAGCGGCATCAATCAGTACGCGAACCAGTCCGATATCTTCGGAACTGAGGAAACGAGTAAGGACGAAGAACGTGGTGATAAACCCTATCACCACGCCTAAGTACGTCACCATCGTACCCTTGATACTTTGTCTAGCGATAATGCCCATTTATTTATTTGATCGCTTTGCTGTAGGATCGCTTTGCTGTATGATCGCTTTGCTGTATGACCGCTTTGCTGTATGACCGCTTCGCTGTATGATCGCTTTGCTGTATGACAGCTTCGCTGTAAGACCGCTTTGCTGTAGGATTATCTTTTAGGAGCTCTGCTCCGGTCTTTCAGCAAACTTGTTTGCGGTCTTTCAGGCGTAGCCGGTCTGTCAACGCAGTGGTCTATGTTATTTAACAATGCTCAGCAACTCAACATCAAAGATGAGCACGGAGTAGGGAGGAATACCGGGCACTTGACGCTCGCCATAACCCAATTCTTGGGGGATATAGAAGCGGAACTTACTGCCAACAGGCATCAGTTGCAACCCTTCCGTCCAACCGGCAATCACTTGATTCAGACCGAACTCCGTAGGTTCGCCACGCTCAACGCTGCTGTCAAACACTGTTCCGTCAGTGAGGGTGCCATGGTAATGAACGCGAACTACATCCGTAGCAGCGGGTTTCTTACCCTTACCCATCTTAATAACTTCATATTGCAGTCCGCTCTCGGTAGTGGTTACGCCCTCTTTCAGTGCGTTCTCAGCAAGGAACTGCTCACCATTAGTTTTGTTCTCACCAAACTGAACGGCCATCATCGTAGTCGAGATATACTCGTTCGCTTCGTTGACATCCCAATCCTTAACCTCGTTCATTCCGTTGATGATACCGGCGCGAATCAACTCCATGTCAACGGCAAAATTAGGTTGACCAAACAGACCTACTGCATCCCATTCTACGAGGTTCTTACCTACTTGCTCACCTGCCATCATCAACATCGGATATTGGGCCTTAACCTTCAAACCGGCATTGACACCTTTGATAAAATCGACATCGCCATTACCCGTGGTATCCATTGCGATAGCCATGCTGATGCGGTTGCCTTGGAACACACCAAAAGCATAGTTGATGGAGTCGTTGAAATTAGCGAGTTCAATAGTCGCAACCTCTTTCGGGCACTTCTTACCGGTGATAGCCTTACCTTCAGCAGCTTCTTGCATGGCCGAAGCTTGATAGTTCTTCGAAATGAACTGATAAGCCTCCTCGGATTGCATCATCGTCGTGTCGCTGTTGATACCGTTCACCAAACCTTGCAACAAAATAGGCTCATTGAGCAACCATGCTTTGTTATTGGCTAAACCTTCTTTCTCAAAAGCCTTGAAACTGATACCAATCTTATAACCATAATCTTCGGCATCGCTCTTCACTTCCTCTTTACCCGAAACGGCTTTGTCAAAAGCAGTAATGAAATCCGCGATAGGGGCGGTCGTGCTATCCTTGATACCACTCTCCATCTTAATACCATAACCCGTTACCAAACCCAAAGCATAGTTCAAAGAGTCTTCTTGACAGGTTAAATTAACTTTTTGTGCGTGATAATTAGCACAACTCATCATAGCCGCTGCGGCTAAAACAATAATAAATGACTTTTTCATAATTCTAAAATTAAATATTTATTCAATCGCTAATAGTTCTACTGTAAAAATAAGGGCGGAATAGGGTGGAATACTACCTCCTGCACCTTGTGCTCCATAACCTAAGTTATAAGGAATATAGAGTTTATACTTACTTCCTACACTCATCAACTGCACACCTTCCGTCCAGCCGGCAATCACTTGATTCAAACCAAACGAGATAGGCTCGCCACGCTTATAACTGCTATCAAAAACCGTGCCATCAATCAGTGTTCCCTCATAATGAACCTTCACCGTGTCCGTGGCTTTCGGCTTCTGACCCAAAGTGCCTTCGATCACTTCGTATTGTAATCCGCTGGGGGTTACTTTTACGCCTTCGCGTTTTTTGTTTTCCTCCAAGAACTTCTCTCCGGCAGCTTTCTGCTCTCCGGCAATCTTCTCCTCTAACTCCTGAAAGAACTTGCCCAAAATGGTTTGCGCCTCTTGATAACTAATCTTCGGCTGCTGTTTTTCTAATACATCTTTGATTCCTTCGGCAAGGTCACTGTATTCCATTTTCGTGACTCCGCTGCCCAATAAGTTTTGACCCATACTTAGGCCAATAGCATAACTAATTTTGTCCATAAATTTATCGTGTTTTGTTGTTTACAAAGTCCATTCTTTCAAAAATCGCTACAAAATTACACTTTTTTTTGGATATATGCAAATTTTTTTGTATCTTTGCACCCAAATTGTGCTAAAAATGTTCAGTGGAATAGTAGAGACCATGGCTCAGGTCGTTAAAATTGAGCAAGAACAGGGTAATAAACACTTCACCCTACGTAACCCTTATAACGAACCTCTGACCATCGATCAGAGTGTTGCGCATAATGGGGTGTGTCTTACCGTTATCAAACTCACTCCCCTCATGGGGGAGCCGGAGGGGGCTACCCTTTACACTGTCACCGCGATGCAGGAGACGCTTGTCCGCACGAACCTCGACGACCTCAATGTCGGCGATTGGGTGAACGTGGAGCGGTCAATGCTGCTGAGCGAACGCCTTGACGGACACATCGTGCAAGGACATGTGGACCAGAAAGCGCGTTGTATCGATGTACACGAGACCGACGGCAGTTGGTATTATCGCTTTGAGTATGACTCCGACAAAGAGATGATCAAACGCGGATACTTCATTGTCGATAAGGGATCGGTCAGCATCAATGGCGTCAGCCTCACCGCTTGCGAACCCGAAGTGAAAGACGGCAAGGGCTATGTGTCGGTTTGTATCATCCCTTACACGCACGAGAATACGAACTTTAAATATATAAAGGTCGGCACCATCGTCAACCTTGAGTTCGACATCCTCGGCAAATACATCAGCCGAATGAATACACTTCTTCAATAAATTGTAAATGTTCAATTGTCAAATGGTAAATATTATGGATTTTCACTATGAGCCCATGTTCCAACTCGGCAAGGACGAGACGGAATATTATTTGTTAACAAAGGACTACGTCTCTGTCAGCGAGTTCGAGGGTCAACCAATCTTAAAAGTCGAGAAGGAGGGTCTTACCCTCATGGCTAACCAAGCCTTCCGCGATGTTAGTTTTATGTTGCGCCGTTCGCACAACGAACAAGTAGCCAAGATCCTGCGCGATCCCGAGGCAAGCGAGAACGACAAATATGTTGCCCTCACTTTCCTGCGTAACGCCGAGATAGCTGCCAAAGGACGCCTACCTCTCTGCCAAGATACCGGCACCGCCATCATCCATGGCGAGAAAGGTCAACAAGTGTGGACCGGCTACTGCGACGAAGAAGCCCTCAGCAAAGGAGTCTTCAAGACCTACACCGAGGAGAACCTCCGTTATAGCCAAAACGCTCCCCTTACTATGTATGAGGAAGTGAATACCAAGTGTAACCTGCCTGCCCAAATCGACCTCGAAGCCACAGAAGGAATGGAATATCGTTTCTTATGCGTCACCAAAGGCGGTGGTAGTGCGAACAAGAGCTACCTCTATCAAGAGACCAAAGCCCGTATCCAAAACGCAGGCACCCTCATCCCCTTCCTCGTGGAGAAGATGAAGTCCCTTGGTACAGCTGCTTGTCCTCCTTACCATATTGCTATCGTTATCGGTGGTACCAGTGCGGAAAAGAACCTTCTCACCGTCAAACTGGCTTCTACTCACTACTACGACAGCCTTCCTACTACCGGCAATGCTTCGGGTCGCGCTTTCCGCGATATCGAACTCGAACAGCAACTCCTTCAAGAAGCATATAAGATAGGTCTTGGCGCACAGTTCGGAGGCAAATATATGGCGCACGACATTCGCGTCGTTCGTCTGCCTCGCCATGGTGCCAGCTGCCCTATCGGTTTGGGCGTGAGCTGCTCGGCAGACCGAAACATCAAATGCAAAATCAACAAAGACGGTATATGGATTGAGAAGATGGATGCTAATCCGGGCGAACTCATTCCTGCCGAACTGCGTCAGGCAGGCGAAGGGAATGCCGTTAAGATCAACCTCAACCAACCCATGCGCGAGGTTTGTAATATCCTCACCCAATATCCTATTGGCACACGCCTCAGCCTCAATGGCACCATCATCGTTGGCCGTGACATTGCTCACGCTAAGATCAAAGCGCGCCTCGATGCCGGTGAACCCATGCCCGAATACCTCAAGAACCATCCTATCTACTATGCCGGACCCGCTAAGACACCTGCCGGAATGGCATGCGGTTCGATGGGACCCACTACCGCAGGACGAATGGATCCGTATGTGGACGAGTTCCAAGACAAAGGCGGTAGCCTGATCATGCTCGCGAAAGGTAATCGCTCCATCGACGTCACTAACGCTTGCCAAAAACATGGCGGTTTCTACCTCGGCTCGATCGGCGGTCCTGCCGCTATCTTAGCACAAGAGAACATCAAGAGTATCGAATGCGTCGAATATCCCGAACTGGGTATGGAAGCCATTTGGAAGATTGAGGTCGAGAACTTCCCTGCGTTTATCTTAGTGGACGATAAAGGAAACGACTTCTTCAAACAACTCAAACCGTGCCAAGGCTGCACCATCTTGAAGTAATCAATGAAGAATAACAAACAGGATACTTGGTGGCAACGGATAAACTATAAGTACCGTTTATCCTTGATGAATGAGGACACCCTTGTGGAGGCTTGGCATATCAAAGCCAGCCGCTTAGGGGTTTTTGTGCTCTTGACCTTGAGTTTCTTTTTGACGATGGGTATCTTAGCTGTCCTTATTATCTTTACGCCTCTGCGCAATGTCCTTCCGGGTTATTCCGATAGTGTCCGTCAGCAACTCGTTGACGAGTCCATAGCCGTGGACTCGCTCTCTAATCAAGTTGCTCTCCAAGCCCAATGTATCGACATCCTCAAGCAGGTCTTACAGGGTGAGGTCAAAGCGGATACGGTCATCTCTCTTGACTCGATGCAGATATTGGCTCGTACTCGTTTGCTTGAAGCCAAAGCCGAAGCGACCGAGGAGTTCATCGCTCAGTACGAGGCGAAAGAAAAGGAAAACTTACACCTCTTCGCCGTTCAACAAACGATTCCGATGATGACGTTCTTCAAACCGGTACAAGGTGTGGTCGTGGAGCCTTATTCCAAGGTCCATCCGGGCTTAGAAATCAGCACACCCAAGCAGACGAGCATCAGTTCGGTCTTACCGGGAACGATTGTCTTCTCCACCTACGAGATCAATAACACCTATACTCTGGTGCTCCAGCACGATGAGTATATGACCATCTACAAGAACGTGGAGAAGGTACTCCTACCCGTCGGCTCACGGGTCGAAGCAGGCGCTACCATTGCTATGACCGGCAACGAACGCCCTTTGTACTTTGAACTCTGGCACTATGGTAATCCTGTAAACCCCGAGGAAGTAATAACATTCTAACGTGAAAAAGAAATTAGCTATATTAGGTAGCACCGGTTCCATCGGTACCCAAACGCTCGACGTGGTCAAGATGCACCCCGACCGTTTTGAGGTCTATGCTATCTGTGCTCATAAACAAGTAGATCTGCTTATTCAACAGGCACGCGTGTTCCACCCCGAAGTGGTGTGCATTGCCGATGAGACGCTGCTTCCGACCCTACGAGATGCCCTGTCAGACCTTAATATCAAAGTCTGGGCAGGAAAAGAAGCTATCGCGCAGATGGTCACTTTCCCAAGCGTTGATGTTGTAGTGGCAGCTATGGTCGGCTATGCCGGACTTTATCCTACTATCGAAGCTATCAAAGCCGGTAAGACCATCGCCCTCGCTAACAAAGAGACCCTCGTCGTGGCAGGCGAACTCATTACTCGCCTTGCCATCAAACATCATGCGCCTATCCTGCCTGTCGATAGCGAACACTCGGCGATCTTCCAATCCCTGGTGGGCGAAGACAATAACGAGATAGAGAAGATCCTGCTCACCGCCAGTGGGGGACCGTTCCTTCATCTCACCAAAGAGCAACTCGCTACCGTTACGCCTGCGCAAGCACTCAAACACCCGAATTGGGAAATGGGGGCGAAGATAACCATCGACTCCGCATCTATGATGAACAAAGGTTTCGAGGTGATGGAGGCTAAATGGCTCTTTGGCGTGCCTGCCGAGAAGATTGAGGTGCTTATTCATCCGCAGTCTATCGTCCATTCGGCGGTGCAGTTCACTGACGGAGCCATCAAAGCCCAACTCGGCGCACCTGACATGCGACTGCCTATCCAATATGCACTCACTTTCCCGGAGCGAATGCCCAGCCCTTGCGGTAGAGTCAGTCTGACCGAACTGGGACAATTCACGTTCCTCAAACCCGACTTAGAGCGTTTCCCGAACTTAGGACTCGCTTACAAGGCCATCGAACGAGGGGGAAATATCCCGTGCGCCTTGAATGCTGCCAACGAAGTGGCTAACCTCGCCTTTCGTGAGGGTAGGTGCTCGTTTATGGCTATGTCTGACATCATTGCCAATGCAATGGATAAAATCACTTATATCCCTAACCCAACTTACGACGATTACGTCGCCACCGACACCCTCACCCGTGAGATAGCCACCAAATTGTAAATTGTAAATGGTCTAATTGTAAATGTAATGTTCGATTTCCTAACATCTCCATCCTTCTGGATTAAAGCCGCTCAACTGATTTTGAGCATTAGTTTTCTTGTTGTCATCCACGAATTTGGACACTTTATCTGCGCCCGCTTGTGTGGTGTTCGCGTAGAGAAATTCTATATGTTCTTTAACCCCAAGTTCTCGCTTCTTCGTTTCAAGAAGTTCGATGGTATTTGGCACATTGCCCTTTTTGCCCCGAACACGACTGAAGACGACGAGTGGTCTAAACATCCCGAATCTACGGAGTGGGGACTGGGCTGGCTACCGTTCGGTGGCTATTGTGCTATCTCCGGAATGGTGGACGAGACCCACGATGCTTCTAAACTTGCGGCTCAAGCCCAACCGTGGGAGTTCCGTTCCAAGAATGTTTGGCAACGCCTACTGATTATCGCCGGAGGTATCTTAGTGAATTTCGTGGCAGCGTTGATGATTTTTGGGTTGGTCTTCTTCCATTGGGGCGAAACGACCTTACCGTTGAAGAATGTGCCGCAGGGACTGTATTATAGCGAAGTCTTCACTCAAGAGGGGTTCCAACAGCAAGACCGTATTGTGTCTATTGATGGTGTCGAGCCCCAACAACTCTCCGATGTCTTCCGCTCCCTCATCGTCGAAGGCAAACGCAACGTCGTTGTCAGCCGTCTTTCAGGCGAAGCCGGTCTTTCAGCGCAGCGGTCTTTCAGCGATAGCGGTCTTGCAGCCGTAGGCGGTCGTTTGCTGGATACGTTGAACGTATCGGCAAACTTGGGCACGAATCTACTGGAGGCTCAATCCGCTTTTGCTCGTCAAGAGCGCAGCCGTCATCGTAATGACAAACACTATCAGAAACGTCCTTTCGTTGCCATCAGCGAATATTTCCCCATGGTGGTAGCCCAAGTCCAAGAGGGACAGACGGGAGCTTATCTCGGCTTGCAGCCGGGCGATAGTATCACGGCTATCTGTGGTGTGGTGACGCCTTCTTTCTTTGAGGTGCAGAACGAACTCCAAAAGCACCCGTGTGAGAATATCTCCGTCACTTTTGTCCGCGAGGGACAAGAACTGTCGGCAACGGCGTTCATGGGAGATCAGTGTATGTTAGGTGTTCAGCCCAAACAGAAATGGGAGTTCTTTGAGTACCAAACCACGCACTATGGTTTCTTCGAGTCCGTCAAACGTGGAATAGAACATGGTTGGGACACGCTCGTGATGTACATCAAGCAGTTCCGTCTGGTCTTCACCAAAGCGGGTGCTCAGTCTTTGGGTGGTTTTGGTGCGATAGGAAATATGTTCGCCGGCTTGTGGGATTGGCAGTCGTTCTGGTATATGACGGCGTTCTTGAGTTTGATCTTAGCGTTTATGAATTTCCTACCTATTCCGGCACTGGATGGAGGCTATATCCTCTTCTTGTTGGTGGAGATGGTGACGGGCAAACAACCCAGTGATAAGTTCTTGGAGAAGGCGAATAGCGTCGGTATGTGGATTCTCCTTGCCCTCCTCATCTTCGCGAACGGCAACGATGTACTCAAAATCTTCTTCTAAACCCGCTAAACTTGTTAAACTAATATGGAATATTTCAAGCACGAATCCAGCTACGTCGATGACGCTTGTACCATCGGCAAAGGCACTAAAATCTGGCACTTCAGCCATGTGATGTCCGGTTGCACCATTGGTGAAGACTGTAACATTGGTCAGAACGTGGTCATCTCTCCCGATGTGATTTTGGGTCGTAATTGTAAGATTCAGAATAACGTCAGTGTTTATACCGGTGTTATCTGTGAAGACGATGTTTTTTTAGGTCCTTCGATGGTCTTCACTAATGTTATCAATCCGCGTGCAGCGGTCAGTCGTAAGAGTGAGTATCGTCAGACGCTCATCAAACGCGGTGCTTCGGTGGGGGCTAATGCCACGATTGTCTGTGGTCACACCTTAGGCGAGTATTGCCTCATTGGTGCCGGCAGTGTCGTGACGAAAGATGTGCCTGCTTTTGCCTTGATGGTTGGCAATCCTGCGAGGCGAGTAGGGTGGGTCTCTCGTTATGGTGAGAAACTCCATTTTGACGCTCAAGGTTTCGCCACCTGTCCCGCCACCGGCGAACGTTACCAACTAAATGATGGTATCGTTATCTTAATTAAATCGTAAATTGTAAATTGTCAAATCGTAAATATCCCTATGATCCAGCGCATTCAAACTCTTTACCTCCTCGCCATTGTGGCATTGGGTATCACTTTATTTTTCCTCCCAGTCATTCAGTTTTCCACTCCTGATGATGCCTCTGTGCAGCGTCTTTTTGAACTCCGCCCGACGGGTCTGACCGAGTTAGCAGAGGAATATACCTCTACTGCGGAGGAACTCGCACCCGTGACTTTGCACGGCACTTGGGGTTTGTTGGTCACCACGTTACTTATTCCTGTATTGGCATTGGTTATCATTTTCTTGTATAAGAAACGCCTTGTTCAGGCGCGTTTGTCTATTTTCTTGGCATTGCTTTGTGTGGGTTATTATGCGATACTCTTTGTGTATGTCTGGTTCGGTAAGCATAATGTGGCGTCAGAGTGGGATATCCTCTTTGGTGCATGTATTCCGTTGATCTGTTTGGTTTTGACGTTGATGTCTGTCCGTCACATCCTCAAGGACGAAGCTCTTGTCCGTTCCATGGATCGCCTCCGCTAACCATTCTTCGCCTTTCCGCCCTTCCGCTCGTCGGGCGAATAAAAAGAAGTCGTCCAATCGATTTTTGCATCTACTTTCGTAAGGATTTTTTTCGCGTCGCGTATTCTGTGTAATCTGTGAGAGATAAAAAACGTAAAAAAAATCATTTTTTTCTAAATAATTCTTGCATATATCATTTTTTTTTCGTACCTTTGCACCCGAATTTGGGAAATTGTATAAAAATATGGCAACAGCAATTCGAAACATTCCAACATTATTTGGCGCAGAAGCTGATTCTTTTTTAAGAGCAGCAGAGGCAACGGAAAACAATCCAGGTATGATTGATTTTTCGCACCAAAACAAAGCATTCACGGAGTATTTTAGAAATAACCCAATTTGGTAATGGATTATCAAGAACTGATACAGACGTGCGATGTAAAGAGGGCATCAGAGGAAAGGCTGAAGTCTTGTCTTCCTTTTGAGTGTTCGGATGCTGATATTAATGAGTTTTTCTCAGCTGATGTGTATGGCTATCAGCGTCGTTCGCTAACAAAAGCTTATATTGTTACTGCTAAAGATAAGCCTAATGACATTATTGTTGCCTACACGATTTCCAATGATAGTATTCGTCTAACAAACAAGTTAACAGATGAATATAAAAACTCCTTTTTAGATGAAACAGATTTGCGAGATAAGAGTATCAAACGTTTTCCGGGAGTTTTGATTGGAAGATTTGCAACCGCTCGTAAATTTGAGCATCAAGGGTATGGGTCGGCAGTAATGGATTTGATAAAATTCATAGCCAATTCCATGCTACAGACGGGATGTCGTTTTTTAATTGTGGATGCAATTAACAAAGAAGAAACGTTAGCGTTTTATCTTAAAAATAGATTCCGCTTTTTAATAGAAGATGAACGTTTGGAAGCAAGATACGTAGGTATTGGTGTTGGTAGCCTACCTCTTCATACACGATTAATGTATTTTGACCTATTAAATTTAAAGAATTAAGCCGCTCATGACCATGAATAACCACATATTCCCATCTATGACTTCGCAAGGTCCGGGAATCGCCACCCATTTATGGGGGGGGGGTACGTATTTACCTGAATATAAGCACTTTACATATATAACTTAAGTTATGCCCATTCTAACCATGTGTTAGAGTGGGCATTATTTTTAATGCTAAACCGCCCGAAGGGCGCGTTAAACCTGCTAAACCAGTTAACCCAAATATTAACCCTAAAAAACACAAAACCATGAAAAAATTATTATCTTTATTCACAGCGTTAGTGCTATGCACAGCGATGTGGGGTGCAACAACCTACGCGACCTTCTATAAGGTTCAAGGTGCGCTCTACCAAGGAATTAACGTCGATTTTACGACGAATAAAAACATGTTTGCGCCCAATGGCGCTTCGGTGACTTACACAACCTTTGATGGACAACCCGCCGATTGGTATTCTAACGGAAATCCGAAAAAATCCGGAAGTTCATTCTATACTGCCTCCAATTTAGCTGACGGAAATTATTACAAGTACCAAATCACGAACTACACCGGTTATGATGCTCAAGACCCGAAGATTGACTATATCTACGGAACGTCTTCAAGCGATTATCTCTTGCGCGCTGGTTCCGGTACGATGTACATGATGTCAATGGCTAATGCTTATTGCGTTTGCACAGAGTCTACTACGGCTTCAAACGTGGGTAAGTACTATGTGGATAATAAATCAATGCTAACACTTACCTCCACAGATGCTGCGACCTATGAAACATCAATGAAGTACGGAACCAACTTTTCGTATGCTAAGAATGGTGGACTTATTTTTGCTTATGAAATGTTAGTAGATAACCCTGGCGAGATGTACATTGATTATATTGTCTTGCCGATTTTTGGTTATCCAAAGACGGATGCAACGACGATTGCCAAAATGATTCCTGAAGGAAAGAAACTAACTTTAACCCTTTACCCGATTGACTTAACATTGGGTAATGATGGCATATATACTTATACGAGGAAGACTCCTTCTATTACTACTGTTACGGCTACCGCAGAGAACTTTAAGCAAGGCGATAAGGTTTATGACGGAACAGTGATGTTTGATTTGAAAGACAAACCCGTGTTGATCTCGGGTGATTTCGTCGCTCGTTTGACTTGGGATGAAGGCTGTGATTTTGGCTTGATAACAGACGACAATAACCTTCAAAACTTTACTACTTTCTATTTGTGGAAGGACGATAAAGGCTCAATCACCAAGTCCTATATGTGGAAATCATCTAGCGCAAATGCCTCTATCTCTTACCACGCCATGTTCCCTGTATTGGAAAAGAAAGATGATAAATCAGAATTAGAATTTGCTTCTACAGGTGAAGAAAGTAAGGAGGTTGCTATTAAGTCTAATATCGATCCCGCTGATACCGAAAATTTCCGTATTAGTTACAGTGGCGATGGCGCTGACTGGATTAGCAGTAGTTTCCGTTACACTACGGAAGGAAAGTATGTAGCAAAAGAGACTGTATATGTGAAATTTACCGCTCAGCCTAATACAACCGGCAAAACTCGTAAGGCTACGATTACCCTCAAGCACCACGGCAAGGAACTGAAATATACCGTATCTCAAGAATCTATGCCGTCTGCATTCTACGAGGTTCCCACCAACGCTTTCTTTGCCGGAATGACCGAAACGGGTGATACCGCCGCTGAGTGCAAGACTTTCTATTTACCTTACAATTACGGTCAAGAATACACTTTCACGTCAACAGAAGCCGGCACCTGGACTTCCGATGGGGGGGGTGCCGATGAATCCAACAAGAATTATTCTTATTCTAACCGCACTATGAAAGATTCATGCCATACACCTCTCTTTGCGGTCGACGGAAAGGTTGGTTACCAATATGGCGCAAGTGGCGAAAGTTTTGATGAGAAGTTGTACTTCCACATTGGTGACTCAGTCATGCACTATATGACTCCTGCAAGGTTATATGGTGAATATGGAAAACCTACACACTATCTATCTGTCAATTATAAAACATCAGAAAAAGATACGGTTGGTGTGTATTTTAACAACGACGATGTTATGTACATTGATGGTATTAGTATTCCTATTAAAAACTCTGTTGCCACTAAGGCTGATGAAATGTTCCCAACGGGTGCTCATGTAATTGTAAATATCTACAAAGCTACATCTGCAGGCGGGAAAGGGGAAAATAAAGTGGATCGAGATATTCAATTTTATACCGATACATTGACCATAGAAGACTTTAAGGTTCGTTCAGATGAACCTAATCGCGGTGCACTTAATAAAAAATTTAGGGAGCCCATTTCCATTGAAGGTCCTTTTGTGGTGGAATTGCGTGATATGAAACATAGCGGATGTTCGTTCACTATTTATAGTTCAACAGAAAGAGAGGGGGAAAATATGTGGGGTTATTTCTTCAACAAAGGTAGTCGGACTTTCCCTGGAAACTATACTCCCCTTATCTCCGTTCACGCCATGTTCCCAGTATTGTATGGAAAATCAGGTGAAGATTTGACTATCGACACTATTCCTGTTACAGGCTCTACTTTTGGAGATGAAGATTGCCCAACGCGTACGATATATGCGAATGTTAAGTATAACAAACTTGACGAAGACGGTTGGAGTCGTGAACATAAAGTAAGTGGAGTAACAATGAATTTCTATAAGAATGACCGAACCGATGAGTCCACCAAATGGTATTTCGTAATGTCTCCCAATACCTCCGGTGCCGTTCGCGAAGGCGATATCATCTTTAACTTGCGCGGCAAAAAGTTGGCTTACCACGTCACCCAAGCCGCACCAACGTTGACTCCGAGAGAGGGAATGGAACAATATTTTGTGATGTCACTCCAAGATGATACTGTGCATAATACTAAAGGTGATAAAGTAACCAAAGTTTATCTCGAAAGCGAAGTCTCGTTAGAAGACACTATCAAAGTTGTTTCTAAAAAAGGACTAACCAAGATTGATAAAACGTTCGGAAACAAAGATGGTAAGTATTACGTTTGTCTCACCTTTACGCGAGCAAAATGTGCCCTAACGGATACCGAGGATATAATTACGGTCTCTTTCGAAAAAAATGCAAATAATAAATACGAATACACTATCCTCCACAAAGCTGCCGGCAAACTAAGACCGGATACAACGTGCAGAACTTTTGTCGTTGGACCTAAAGGAGGAAAAGCTCTATTCTTAAACGATGATAATACTGTTGGTGATCGTTATGTTCGTCTCTATTCCGATGTACCTGCATCCAATACTAAAGCTTATTATTATAAAAAGGATTTCTTTAAAATCGTTTATTCTTATTTTATAGATGCAGAGGGGAATCATTATACGAGAGTATCAGCATCTGTTGAGGGTGAGACAACAGTGGAGCGCCTCGATAGTTTCTATATGTGTCTTCCTAACTGCGACACCATCAAGTTCTATGTCCGTCAAGAAACGACTCCTCGCGTTTGGCGGCATAATACTACGCAACTTACTCAATTAGAAGTTAACAATCAAGGCGGATTAGCGCATTTCAAAGGATTTCTCACACAAAAGGTGACAATCGTCTCCAATACTCCGGGAACGTTAGACATAGATGAAGTTGAGATTGCATTCTCTGATGGAGCAGAGAAATGGATTACGCCCGATAAAACAGTCAACTCGACAGGGGATTCCGTATTTATTACTTTTGACGTTAGTCCTTTGACCGGCACAGAACCGCGTTCAACCGATATCACAGTTTCTATCTTGGACAACGAATTCACTGTACCTCTCACACAAAAGACATTTGGTATAGAGTGGTCTAATAATGGTTACGAAGAGGAACTTGTCGTTCCCGTCGCTGGTGGTATAGCAAATTGGAAAGGTAGTTATTATCCTTACCTCAATGTCTTCGGAACAGAAGCATACCGAGATTCTCTGTTGAAAGTGACCGCTCCTGAAGGAGTTGAAATCACTCGTCAAACGGATACACTTACCACCGGTCGTCAAGCTACTTATATTACCTTCTCTAAAAAAGATACGCTAACTGCGGATTGGAGCGGAGAAATTACTGTTTCGTTCGATTCTATTAATACAGAAGAAAACTTTGAATATCACTTCTCCAAGACATTCACTATCACCCAAGCCGCTGCTAAGATGTGGTATGATGCTAATCAATCTGAAGAACTTTCTTTTGCGGCAGAAGATGAAAAATCAGAAGATATAAAAGTTTGGGCAAACTTCCCATTCTCAACCGCAAGCATTACTTTTTATACCACTTATAGTACCGATAATAAATGGTTCACTATCCAGCCTAAGCAAGATAATGCGATAAAGGATGGTGATAATTACTATTATCTTTTCTACATCAAAGCGAACGCGAATACAGAAGAAGAAAGAAGTGGCTCTGTTTATGTTGCTTTGAGAAACAAAACGGAAATAAAAACAACAACCCTGTCCTTCACCCAACTCGCTCCCGAACCCGCTCCTACCTACATCCGCGAGGGAAGTGTCGGCAATTATGGTACCCTCTGCTTCCCATATACTCCTACACAAGAGGTTACCGGAGCAGACTTCTATAAAGTTCTGTGGTTCAACGAACCTGCAATGGATTTGGTTCTCGAAAAAATTACGAGTCAACCCGAAGCAGGTGTACCGTATATCTTCCAATATACGGCTGACCAAATGGTTTGGACGTACGACAATACTAAAGATCCCGAGGACATCAGTGAAGATGGTGTCAATGGTCTTCACGGCGTTGCTTTAGAAGAAGGTTATACTGTTTCTGAAGAAGATGCCATTGCGGGAACGTACCTATTGTCTAACAATCAAATAGTGAAAGCGGCAGCAACCTCTCATGCTGCTCAATATCGAGCTTACCTCAGATTGAACGAAGTGAGCACTGAGGCTCCTGTCGGACCTGTTACCGCTCCGCGTATTCACATGATTGTTCCTGGTAATGGGGCTCCAACAAACCTCAATGGTCTCAACAGCAACACGAAAGCTTATAAGGTGTTGAAGGATGGTCAACTCCTCATTATCCGTGACACGAAGACCTACAACGCCCAAGGACAAATAATCCGATAATCCAATGAAAAAATAAATGTTAAAATTGTAAATTGTAAAATGGTAAATGTTATGATGAAAAAATATTATCAAGCTCCTAAGAGCGCACAAGTACAAATCCCAGAAATAATGATAGGTGTCTATAACGGCAGTAACGAGAGTGGGATTTATGTCCCACAAGCCGATTAACATCTTCTGCCCTCTCCGCCTTTGGCGTATCTCAATTAGTGCCTGCCCATCGCAGGCACTAATTTTTGTGTATCGTTCACTTTCTCCCCGCATTGTATGTGGGTTTTGTAACGATGTCTTCTTTCCCGAGATTTTCTAATCTCGGCTCTATTTGTGGTGTTCTTTCGCAAAGATTCGCAATCTTTGCTTCCCCCTTTAGGGGGTTAGGTGGCTTCTTTGTGTACCCCGTCTCTTCTTGGCGAAAGTCTTTCGCCGTTCCTCTCCGCCCCTCACTCTCACTCTCCCTTTCCCTTTCACTTTCACTTTCACTTCCTGCGCTGTAGCACTCCCTTCGGTCGCGTTGTTATGTCTTTTCTTCGTGCATTGTATGCACGCTTTTCGTTCTTTCCGGTATAGCGCAGCGTTCCGGGCTATCCGGAATCTCCGTCTTACCATCTGTGGAATTTTTATTATGTGGCAGCGGTACTTCACGCCATCTGTGGAATTTTTATTAGGTGGCTGCTTGGCAGACACGCACGCGTGCGCGTGTACACGCGTTATATATAATAAGGTGTGATAGACGTAAAAATCCCCTCCTCCCCATTTTTTGCCAAAATCGCTAAAATGACCCAAAAATGCCCAAAAATCGCTATACTGATTATCAGTGAGTTACAAAGAAAATGAAAAAAAATGCATCAAAAATTTGGTCATGTCAAAAAAAAGTTGTAATTTTGCAGTCGCTTTCGCGAAAAAATGAAGCAAGTGAGCTTCAGACAAGATGAAAATCTGAGCGAAAGAGAGTGATCTTTGGAAATTTTGACTAATCAAGATGTAGTACAAGAATTGGGAAAAATTACAAGTAATTGTAACAAAAAATGTTCCCGTTAATTAAGTACACAATAGATCTAGTTATTCTGAGCTAAGTAATAATTTTTTTTTA
>JAZQOG010000076.1:0-21695 GCA_045627765.1 Paludibacteraceae bacterium
AACCGGTACTGGATATGTTATTCAAGTTACGGACTACTACATAAGTGTCGGCTACACTGTTCACAGTCCAGGTCGTGTCTTGCCATGTATAAGGCAATTCACTCGCACAGATGGTTGCGCCGTCAGTGATATCTGTGTAAACCGGATTGATAGTCAATGTAAACGTTACTATACTATCGCAACCGGTACTGGATATGTTATTCAAGTTACGGACTACTACATAAGTGTCGGCTACACTGTTCACAGTCCAGGTCGTGTCTTGCCATGTATAAGGCAATTCACTCGCACAGATGGTTGCTCCGTCAGTGATATCTGTGTAAACCGGCAATACGGTAATATTATAAATATAGATCGAGTCAACCGTATGAATCGTCGTCTTTGCTAATGTCCTAACGGTATCACGAAGGATAATTACCGTATCGCAGTGAACCATATTTTCTGTCGGACAAAGCGTATCCAACCGAGTAACGAACGTATCCTTGTAACAAACATTGGCATCTATCGTCTTACGCAACGTATCGTGCTGTTCGACAGTGATGGGCGTATACTCCTTCAGCGTGAGGACGATGATACTGTCGCAGCCATCGGCTTTGACGAGTGTATCGCGGTACTCACCGGCTTCCGTCAGGACTTGGCATTGGAAGATATACGTTCCTCCCGTTGCCATACTGTCCGTATAAGCGAAGGTTACTTCCTCGCACGGAGGTACGGGTGTGTATTCCTTCAGCGTGAGGACGATGATACTGTCGCAGCCATCGGCTTTGACGAGCGTATCGCGGTACTCACCTGCCTCGGTCAGTTCGCGGCATTGGAAGATATACGTTCCACCAACTGCGATGCTATCCGTATAGGCAAACTCGGTTGGCGTGCCCCACGAGAGATAGAGGTCGTAGGTTGTGCCGCCAATATCAACGGGTACGCCGGTTTGGTCACCTTCCGCTCGCGGGAAGACGGTGCAGCCCGCCAAGAAGTTATCTACTTGGCAGACGTGCGCCTGTATGGCGGGATTCTCCGCCGCAAGCGATAGGCTGATAAGGCATCCTATTAGTAAAAATGTTTTTTTCATTATTTGTTTATTTTTTCGATGCACGGTGCACAATGCACAATGCACGGTTGTTACGCACATAAAAAAGCGGTAACATCGCTATTGATATTACCGCTAAAATACTAAATCTCGACAATCTCGCCTTACATTGGATAGGCACTCAAAACATCTTTAATAGAATAAATTTTACTCATACTATCAAACGTAAAAAATTGATCATCAAGTATCATCCAATCATCACGTTTCTTCAAACTCAAAGATTGAATGTCCGGGAAGGCAGATACAGGAACAATTACTTCGCGACCGTCAGTTAAATAAACTGCCATCCGACCTCTTTTTTCCATGAAATCAAGCTTCTTAATTCCAAGCGTTGTGTCTTTGTACTTGCACATATTACTTAAATTTTAATATTCTAACTTTTTCTCCACTGAATATTTTAGATAACTGATTTTCTATCGTATCTATATTCTCATTTATAACACGCAACACCATTTGTTCATCTGAAGCATTCAACTTAGACCAATCTATCTCTATACACCTTTCCCCTTCCTTTTCTATCCATATTTTTGCGACTACGTCTCCTCGTCTCTTTCGTTTCATCTTCCCTGGAAGCACAACATGAACATGTCTACGCTCAAATTGATCTGTCGGAAACGCCGCCAAGATAAAATTTAATATGAATGCTAATTTTCCCATTTTTCAGTTTTGCGCTGCAAAGGTACGGAAAAATTATGACATGTGCAAGTTTTTTGCTTAAAAACGCACAAAAAACTTACTTTTTACGGTAATATCACTATTTCAAAGATCGCTTTTGGGGGTTGGGGAAGTGGGGAGTTGGGGAGCGGGCAAACCCTACTCCTCTACTCCCCTACTCCTCTACACCTATTAATTATTGCTCACGGGTTTGTTGCAGAACTCGTAGTCCGTACCGTTCACGGTCAATACGTAGTGACCTGCGTCCTTACCCGACAAGTCGATAGATTGGAAAACAGCTACAGGAGCTACATTCACTACCGTATCGCCAGCCATATTGGTGATGACGATATTGTCAGTGCCCTCGTTGTCGTAGATTTCAACTGCATCATAGGTGGTGCATATTTTGAACTCAGGAGTATGAATGCCACCAATGATAAAACGGTCATTATAGGTTGTTTTCTTGGTCGCAACAGTAAAGTTGTAAACCTTATCTGCTGTTGCATAAAACTCGGTTCCTTCGTATAGGTCTCGGATAAGCACTTGCCCTCCTTTTAGCCAATCAAACGTCATCGTATAGTTGGTGTTGGTATTGGCATAAAAACCAATATAAGTGCCTTCTAACACATTGGTTTGCATGGTACTCAAGTTACCTAAAGTAGGACTGATAGCGTAAACGCTTACTTGTGTTGCTGGGTTCATCATCTTAACAACGTCACTTGTGTCTTTTGCCGATGTGTACCAAGTGTTTTGCATCAAAAACACATTATCATTGGAGAGTTCGGGATACGTTTCTCCAGTGATGGTGATACGGACTTCTGCTTGTTGTGCAAAAACAAAACTTGCACATAGTGCGAACATTATCGCTAAACTTATTTTTTTCATAATAGATTCTTTAGATAGATTATTTATGGCATTTTGGGGGCTTGCTCCAGAGGTGTTGGAATAGGGTCCGTATCAGCCACCGAATTATTTAACGTAGAACCCATTACGATGTCGTTCACAGCGAACGACATCGTAAATGTATTTGGATTTTGATATTGCTTTTTCATAATGTTTAATTTTTAGAGTTTACAACTTATTTTACCACTTTTACACCATCAATTACATAAACGCCTTGCGGGAGTTTGTCAAAAATAACGTTCTCGCCTAAGCATTGACCGGTAACAGTATAAGTACCTTTAACAGCCTTAACACTCTTCACGTTCTCAACTGCGGTCGGAACTTGAGCAGGTGTCTTCACAATTTGGAAGCGGTTCGTAATAACGGACTTCGGCTGTGCGACAAAGGTGTAAGTATTACCTTCTGCCATGAGGGTTGTTTGGTTGGTATAGGTATCGAGCAAGTAGAGTTCGTCACCGGCTACCCAATCAAACGACATCGTGTACATCGAAGCGGCATTGGTCTCAATAGTGAGGTATTGATATTCAACATCGTTCGTTTGCATAGTGCTTAAATTACCAACAGTAGTTGCAGCATAGATGTTTACACTCGTTGCAGGGTTCATCATCTTTTGAATATCACTGCCGTCCAGTTCTGCGCTGTACTTGTCGTTCTCCATTACATAAACGCCATCGGTACGACCTACTACGTTATCCGTAATGTTAACGCGTACTTCGCTGCCATCTATTGTGCCCTTACGAGGAGCTGAATTCGGAACAAACTCTTGCTCTACCTTAAAGGCATTCGACCAAACCATAGAAACATAGTCCATCGGGGCTTGTGTAGTTTCATCCTTTTGGTTCAAGAAATAGAAACCTTGCATCGGTTGAATAGCAGACGGAACACCCGGCTTGCCATAAGTTGCATAACTGATGTCCGTAAATTTCTCTTCTACAGGATTATAAACATAAACGGCTTTTTGTACTTTGTTCTCTGCACCTTGGATGAGAGCCATGATGTCAACCTCCGCCAAATAACTGTTTGCAAAGAGGTGGAAGCCTTCGTGCTCAGTGAATACAAGCGTTTGAGGTTTATTGCCAAAGAGTTCGCCTTTGAAGTAATAGGTAACGCGCGATTCGTCGTCATCAGCAGTGTTCAAGGTTAAATCTACATCATTCCAGAAGAAGAATCCTTTGAACGGAACGGAGAAGTCGCTTAAGGAAGCAGCTTTCCAACCAGTCTCTACATCCCATTGGTTGAGTTTAAAACCGTCACCATCGTCTTTATTCTTGGTGATAGCATCGGGAGCATCCTTGGTTGGAATACCTACTAATTGGTAACGATTGGGTTTGTTAACGAACTCGCCTACTAAATTTGCGGGATATTTACCTACATTGGGTTTCAATGCTACACGACCATAAAGTCCAGTCATATCTGCATCAGGAGAAACAATCACTTGTGCTCCGGGTTCAACCTTAAGACCATTAATATTTGCTTCACCACCTTCGTTGGTGATACCGCCACCACCGATAACGAGGGTTGCACCGCTTTCAACGGTTATGGTCGAACCGGTAGGAATCGTGATACCATAGGCTTGTGCTACATCGTCCGAGCTACCGGAAACAACAATGTTTTGACTGGTCGTCAGTGTTACTTGGTCTTGAGAAGTTGGCACTTTACCATCCGGCCATTGTTCTTTGTTTTGCCAAGTGATGTCACCTGTTGGAGTAATCGGTGTTTCATTCACCTCGCCAATCGTCCAAGGATAGATATCTTTATCACCACCAGTATTCGGAACAACGGTCTTGCCTGCTACCACGTATGCAGGCACATGGCTGAACTTACCGGCAGAAACGGCAAAGTTGTCTGTAATTGACCAGAAGGGAGCACCTGCGCCATTAACAACTTTATAGCGACCACCTTCGATGACTACACTTACTTTATTGATATCTTCTTCCGAATTGTTCTGCGGATTAGCCAACTTAACAGGAATAAGAGCATCAATATCGCCACCGGAAATATTAACCGTTACAGGTAATTTTGTGGTATGTTGAGCAACAGCGATACCTGCACCAATCGTAGTGGTACCATTACCATTGCCCCAAGATTCAGATTCCGAACCAACGTAAGTAGAAACAACCTTACCACCGGTCATATTAAGCACACCTGCACGGATTTCGATACCGGATTCTGCGCCACTAATAACAGTATTTTCACCAGAGATATTGAGATAACCGCCACCCGGATGATATATGGCCGGACCTTCTGTAGAGGTTAATTGCGCGCCACTCTCGATATTCATCGTGGTATTCATGTCGGTATATGTGCCTAAATTGGCGATACAGAAATTCCCTGCCGTTATAGACGCACCATTGCGAATGGTAACGGTACTCGATTCATATCTACCATAAACAGCAATTCCAGTTCCATACGGAACTTCTATTTTCGTATGAGGTCCATCCACAATGAGAGTATATGTAGCTTGGCTTTTTGTAGTTACAGCATACGATTCCCAATCTTCGTCCATAGCACCTAATTCTTGGAATGTACCGCCAAGCAGTTTTATTGTAGTGTTATTTGTATAATTCTGGAATAGATAGTATCCGGCATCTTCATTATACATTCGTCCTGTGTGTCCTTCGCTGCTATCAATGATAGTAATGTCACAATAAACGAGAATACCATTTTGACCTACTTTAAAACTATGCCCATTCAAATCAATCGTGATTTGTTTTTTAATTGTAAAATATGAAGAAGTCGAGAAATCCGCAACTAAATCAATTTCGTCGCCAGCAACTGCGGCTGAATAGGCGGCATTCAAAGTAAGATATTCATAGTCACCAATCTTTGCAGCAACTGTTTGCGTCTCTGCAGCAACGAGATAAATATCTCCGTATGTAGCATCCTTCTGTAAGAATCCTTTATATCCGCTTTCGATGTAATCTTTCAAATTTTCATACGAAGCAGCACTAATTTTACATCCCGATTGAATTAAAATGGTGCCTTCACCATCACTTGTAATGTTGCCAATATAAACATAAGTACTTGTACAAACGATATTGGCATTACTATGGTTTACGATATTTTCGCAATAGTCTTCCACATAAATATCCGTCGTTGTTCCCGTGATAGACACAGTATTTGCAATAATAAGATTTTTGATACCACTATAATCATGAATACCATATTTACTTCCTGCAATTTGTAGTGATCCTTTCAATTCAAGATTTGCTGTCTTAGAACTTGTATATATTACACCGTTGTTACTTTCAGATTGGATAGAGCCGCTACCTTGAATGGTAACATCACCGCCTGTCAATTTGATATATCCATAAGAGCCACCAGTAATACTAAATGCACCCATATTTAATGTTAATGTTCCGGAGATTGTGAGTGTTGAACTCAACGTAACATCTTTTTTCAAAGTCACAATGGGGTTATTGTCTTCCGTATTTGCCAAAGCGGCAGCAACAGCAGCACTGAGGGTGGCATAATCCGTGTTATTGTAAGTAGCTTCTCCCACATACGAATCATCCACAACTGCCATAGCAGGTGTAGAGCCAATAACGGAACTAACAGCTTTGTATCCACTTTGAATAAATCCGGCTATTCGATCGTAAGCAAGAGGTGCATCTTCAGTACCGACCGCAAATGTTCCTCCGGTAACAATGCAGGATTGACTAGCACCCAAAGTAAGGTCTGCAGAGAACTCACCACCAGAAATGGTTAAAGTACCTGTATTGTCAATAGCAACATTTTTCTTGAAAGAGCCGGCAGTAATTGAGCAAGTTCCAGTATTGTTAATATTCATTGCATAACTGCCACAGGCTGTAGCGATTTCTAATGTTCCATTATTATTGAATGTTGTTGCGCCACTCAGTGCCCAGGTTGATGTAGATACTGATAATCCCGAGTTTATTGTAAAAGAAGATGTGACGCCATCCGTGCAAACTTTTGTCAAAGGAGAAGACATTGAGACGGATGCTCCAGCATACAAATAAAGTTGGTAGGTGTAATTATTCTCTATAGTCACATTTTCTCCAATTGTAATTGAAGGTGAAGCAATGTTCCCCAAAGCGAAACGTCCTCCACTAATCGTTGTATTTGATACACTTATAGATGCTCCCTTACAATATAAGACATATGTCATCGTTGATTTGTTGGGAGCAGAAATGTTACATCCATCTATAACAAGAGAACCTGATCCAAAGTATATAACATCTCCATTGGATGTAGCATTAACACGTTCTATTGTTCCTTTCTTAGTCTTTGCATCATTATATCCATCAATAGTTACAGTTTTTCCACTTCCGGGACTAACATAAAGAGCATCATAAGCGGAAGAGCCAGACCCAGTATAAGTAAGATTATAACCATTCAAGTCAAGAGTGATGGCTTTTTGGACGACGTTAATAGTTGTAGATGAAGTGATGTCCGAGGTTAATTTAATAACATCTCCGTCACTTGCAGCAGTTAATGCTGACGACAATTCTGCGATAGTTCCTGCGGTGCGTTCGATTGCCCCCGCATTTCCGCTAATCAGCAGTCCCACTGCCATTAGCATAAATAAAGATAATTTTCTCATAATAAAATGAATTTTAATTAGTTAATAAAAAAGTTTATTTTGTTTTCACAGATTCTACTTACACCCTATTGTCACCCTATTGTCTACTATCGTTCTACTACCGATGCAGGAGCACGATTGACGCACACAAAAAAGCGGTAAAAACCGCTATTGGATTTTACCGCTTGAAAATACTAAAAGAATATTCACTAAAAAATATCTGAGTGAGAACCTGTTCGAAGGAATAAAAGCGTCAATTGTTCATCGTTTTGCTCCCAAACAAGCAACCAGTCCGGTTGGATATGGCACTCCCAACAATTGGCATAGTCTCCAGATAATTTATGGGGTTTGTACACTTGAGGTAATTGCCCTTTTTGTTCAAGAAGACTAACAGCCTTCTGTATCTTCGTAAGATCTAAACCACGTTTAACACACAATCGAACATCTTTACGAAAACGACGAGTATAATCAATACTATACATTTCAGCCAAGTATATCCTTAAACATTTGTTCTGTATTAGCCGCGTGATAGACGCGCCCATGCTTAACATCGTCTAATGCGACATCAAGCCCGTTTTTTTTACGAGGCGTTAGTTGCTCAACAATAACGTCCAATGCTTGCAAATATGCTAATAACCCTCGCCCCGCAACAGAACGTTCGTTAATGTTAATTGCGTAAGTTGCCATATAAATCTCCTTTCTTTTGCGTTTCACGACGCAAAGGTACGACTTTTTTTTGATATACGCAAGTTTTTTGCCCAAAATCGAACAAAAAACTTACTTTTTACGGTAAAAATCCAATATTTCAAAGATCACATTCATTCATAGACACAAAAAAGCGGGACTGCTAAACGCTGTTCCCGCTATTTACAAAGCAAAAGCGGGACTGCACTGCTGCTGTTCCGCGATTCTAGGCTCTGGTATTGCCTGTAAGTTCCAAACAACAACACCGAAGCCCACGCCGATATGCTCACGTGCGCACACGTATATTAATAACGTGTACGACTAATAAGTCATATCCACCGGACATCTAATGCTGCTTTGTTTCAGAACTTAGCTTTTGAATTTACCAGATTCAGAATCGCCAAAAACAACGCGCTATTAAACGCCTTTTATGTCTGCAAACCCCACCCACGAATGCTAACGTATAGTGCTTCACTAAGCACCGCAGACATCCCTGCGTGAGCTTGCGTTTGATTTAGCATATTGTCACCAATATTCCAAAATCGGCTGCAAAATTACAACTTTTTTCTGACATATGCAAATATTCTTGCATTTTTTTGCAATTTTTACTTAGAATACACTTCCTTACCTTCAAAGAAGGTTTTCAGCACTTTGGTATTACGGAGGTTGTTAACATCACACGTCAGCACATCCTGATCTAAGATGACAAAGTCCGCATATTTACCCTTCTCAATACTGCCACGCTCTTTCTCTAAATGCAATTGCCAAGCACCATTATAGGTCGCGGCTTGCAGGAACTGGTAGCGATTGATAATTTCATCTTTATCCCAGATATACGAACTCGGTTCGTAAGCACCCGTGACAGCAACCGACATACAATAGAAGGGATAATTGATACCGTTATCTGCCGGCGTATCCGTACACTGACTCACTAAGATACCATGCTTGAAGAAAGACTGGATAGGATAGGCTTTTTCACAATAGGGGTCTTTAAGGATGTTTCTGAAAGACGTAATGTCGCCTTCCTGATAACAGTGCCAGTTCATATTCGAGGCAATCGCGATATTATTGTCCTTCATCAGTTGATAATCGCCGGCCGTGACATTACGGAGGTGGCAGATGCTATTGCGCAGTTCCGGTTTGCCATTCTTACTATAAGCCACTACGCAGCGATGAACAGCACCATCTCCCATGGCATGGGTGTGCACGGAGAGTCCTTTATTATTAGCATCTAACACCAGTTTCAACATAGCCTCTTCTGACCACAAAGCCGTGCCGTGACCCGAAAAAATAGTATCCGCCTCGCCCCCTCTATAAGTGCCATCATACAGGAATCCGGTACCCATCTCCACACATCCGTCCATAAAGAGTTTGAGGTAGTCGGGGTGTACGTGCTTGGACTGGTATCTGCTTTTCACCGATGCTGCATTCTCCACGTAGCCGAAAGGCTCGTTGTTATTGAACCAAGGCTCAATCTCATACGTTAGCGAGACATTGAGATTCAACTCGTTGTTAGCGTCCATTGCCGTCAAGGCTTGGAAGAAGGACTCGTCGTCAATGGAATAGTTATTTGCCCATCCTTCGATGATATTGGTGATACCCACAGACAGCAGGTATTTCTGCATATTATGGATACCCTGTACCAATTGTGCAGAGGTCGGGTGCATCTTATTCTTTAAGCCGGGACCTTGCAGCAAGGACGTGGCACGTTCAGAAAAGACACCGCTTAACTTGCCTTCCTCGTCTCGATACATGAACCCACCGGCAATATATTTACGAAGAACGCTATCCTTCTCGTCCACGATATCGGCATTGATCATTGCACGGGTATTGACAAGCGTACTATGGTGATCAAATCCTGTTAGGAAAATAGGAATATCTTTGGTGATTGCATCTAAATCTTTGCGGTGGCGCAAATCTTTTCCCTTGTCATCTTTCATCAAACCCGGATGATATCCCTCACCGTACACGTAGTCCAATTGTTTGCCATTTTTCTTGGCTTCCTCCACAAACGCACGCACTTGATCGATGACCTGCCGATAGGTTTGTTGTTCCGTAAATTGGAGGTTGTTCTCCTTCATTTCCTCATTAATGTATTTGCACAAATAGTGCGCGTGTCCGTCGGTCATGCCGGGGATAATCAACCCCTTGCCTTCACGGTCGATGATAAGGCTGTTTTTCGTTTTGTAAGCATCGGCACCGGCTTTGTCGCCTACATATTCGAACTTGCCGTCTTTGACGACCATAGCACTTGCCATCTTGTAATAGCCATCCTTGTCGGGAGTTTTCGTAGCATCTATCTCGGCTGTATAAATTTTACCGTAAACGATGATGTTGTCGTATAACTGCGGGTCTTTTTTGCCTTTGCACCCTGTTAATGCGATGGCGGCAATAGCCATCAGTGCCAAAAATACTTTTTTCATTGCTTAGTGATTATTGTTATATTTCCGCTTTTATTGCAAATCTTTCTTTAGGTCAATGGTGAAGGCTTCGCTCATGTCGTTGTGAACGTTGAAGAGGCACGTGCGTTGAGCCAGATTATAGACCGCCGAATAGTTGGCTTTGTTGTCGGGATACTCCATCGTATAAGTGCCTTCCTGCAAGCATTTGAGGGCTTGGAACTCACTCATAACCGGCTTGTAGGCATTCATCATGTGTCCGGCACGCACCTTAGCACTAAATCCGTACTGCCATGGGTCGTTGATATACGTTGCTGTTGCCTTCGGATTACAGTAGTAGTTCTCCATACAGTTGAACTCGAAAGGAAGGACGTGAGGCGTAAGCGGCAAAATCTTCTGACGGTCTGCTGAGCGTAACACATAAAGTGTGTCTCCCCAATACTCAAAGACAGCAAAATCGCCGGTAGCATCGGCAATAAGGAAGTGCCCGTTCATCACGTTGTTGAGTTGGGTATAGTCGTATTTGGTGCGCAGAGCCGTTTCTACATCCTTTACCGTGGCACATTGGGTAAGCAACATGTAGTACATAGACGAGTTAATCAACTGCGGCAGCGACTTATCGCCTTTCTTATCTTGCGCAGAAAGAGGGGGCATCGTGTGATTGGGGTCTGACACCTCGGAGTGAATCAGTGGGGGCAATTGCAACATACAGTAGCACAAGCCTTGGTCATTCATGCCACCTAAATGCGCCATGTGTTGGGTCAGAAGGACATAAAGGTCGGACTTACCATCCATTAACACACCTGTTTGCAAGTATTCAGGCGCGAAACGATAGACGTTATAAATTGTGTTGGACAGAGCCACAAAACCATATTTCGCGCCCATCGGTTTTTGGTAAACAGCGACGATACTTCCGCCGGCACCATCCATATTGTGGCAGAAAAGCAGTTCTCCCTTCTCGTTATGGCAGATAAAAGAGGAGCAAGCGGTCAGCGGATCGTCCATCACTTTGGGTTCGGGATAGGTATAGAACAACGTACTCAAATAGTCGTTAAGATACTTCAGTTCGCCACTCATAGCACTATCATATTGGTATCGTTCATCGCCCGTCTTCCATAGTTTGTCCATTGGAAAATCAACCAAATAGTCCATGTAGAACAGGCGGTTTTTAGATACGTGACGCAGAGACTCTAAGGTCTCTTTCGACTTGTCTAACTTATAGTTAGCGGCATTGATAGGATTAGGGGACTTCTCCGTATAGGAGCGCAGTTCGGTAATCGTCGTTCCGTCAATGACGGTAGGACCTTGGGGCTCTTCTTTCTTTTCTTTACACCCCGTCAACGCGATGGCGGCAATAGCCATAAAGGCAAAATAGAGTTTTTTCATTTTAGTAGTTTGTTTTTAAGAATCCTTAATGTTCTATTAAATTGCGGCTGCAAAATTACAACTTTTTTTTGTTATATGCAAGAAAATAGTGTAAAATAAACAAAAAATTTGCACATATCAGAAAAAAGTAGTACCTTTGCAGTTTGAAAACTGCATTTCGACAATGGCGAAGTCGGCAAAACATATAAAAGTATATGGCGCACGCGTCAATAACCTCAAGAATATTGACGTGTCTATCCCTCGCAACACACTCACGGTGATTACCGGTCTGAGCGGGAGCGGGAAGTCGTCTCTTGCCTTCGACACCATCTTCGCCGAAGGGCAACGCCGCTATATCGACACGTTTTCTTCTTACTCGCGCACATACATCGGCACTATCGAGCGTCCGGACGTGGATAAGATTGTGGGGTTGAGTCCCGTTATCTCGATTGACCAAAAAACCACCTCGCGTAATCCGCGTTCGACGGTAGGCACGGTGACGGAGATTTATGATTTCCTTCGTTTGCTTTATGCTCGCGCCGCGGAACCCTATTCGTGGGCAAGCGGTGAGAAGATGGTGCGACTGACCGACGAACAGATCTTGTCCATTATCCAGCGTGACTATGCGGGGCAAAAGATTATGCTTCTTGCTCCCGTTATTAATAACCGCAAAGGGCACTACAAGGAACTCTTTGACACCCTCCGCCGGAAAGGTTTTTCGCGCGTACGCGTGGATGGCGAGATTATGGAATTAGTGTATGGAATGAAAGTCGATCGATACAAGAACCACACCATTGAGGTGGTGGTGGATCGTCTCGCCAATCCCGAGACGATGGACATCGACCGACTCAGACAGTCCATCGACAAAACCATGACCCAAGGTAACGGCACGATGGAAATATGGGGGGAGAGGAGTAAAAGTGAAAGTGAAAGTGAGAGTGAGAGTGAAAGTGAAAGTGAAAGTGTTCATTATTATAGCCGCAACTTGATGTGTCCCGTGACGGGAATGAGTTATCCCGAACCGGCACCGCACACGTTCTCGTTCAATAGTCCTTCGGGGTGGTGCCCTACATGCAAAGGACTGGGATATACGTTGCAATGGAAATGGGAAAGTGGGACAAAGGAACAAGGACAAAGGACAAAGGACAATATAGTGGAAAGTGAAAGTGAAAGTGAAAGAGAGAAGTTGGATGAGATTATTCGTTCGGATAACTGGTACGAGCAGTTGCTGACTTATCAGACGAAAGATTGGGAGAAAGAGGAAGAAAGGCAGATAGGCGAAGAGGCGGAAGGGCTGATAGGCGAAGAAGAACAGACTCGGCGCACGCGGCAGTTATGCCCCGATTGTCAAGGCAAACGACTGAACAAAGAGGCGCTATCTTATAAACTCGCAGGCAAAACGATTGCGGATTTGACGGAGATGGATATACAAAAACTCTACGACTTTTTGAAAGGAGTAGAGGAGGAGGGGAGTAGAGGAGTAGGGTTACTTTCGTCTAAGCAGGCAGCGATAGCGGCACCGATAGTGAAGGAGATTTGTACTCGTTTGGAGTTTATGCTGAATGTGGGGTTGAGTTATTTGAGTCTCTCCCGTTCGTCGGACAGCCTGAGTGGTGGTGAGCACCAGCGTATCCGCCTTGCCACGCAAATCGGGTCGCGATTAGTGAATGTGCTTTATATTTTAGACGAGCCCAGTATTGGTCTTCATCAGCGCGATAACCAGCGGCTCATTGAGTCGCTCAAACAACTACGCGACATGGGGAACTCCGTCATTGTGGTTGAGCACGATGAGCAGATTATGCGGCAAGCCGATTACATTGTGGATATAGGTCCTCGTGCCGGACGATTAGGTGGTGAGGTGGTATTTCAAGGTACGCCGGAGGAATTACTGCAAGCCGACACATTAACAGCGCAATATCTGCGCAATTCAGTGGAGAGTGAGAGTGAAAGTGAAAGTGAGAGTGAAAGTGAAAGTGAAAGTGAGAGTAAGCAATTGACATTGCGGGGGTGCAGGGGGAATAATCTAAAGAATATCGATGTAAGTTTTCCGTTGGGAAAGATGATTGGTGTGACGGGTGTATCGGGTTCGGGTAAATCGACGCTTGTCAACCAAACGCTCTACCCTATCCTCAGTCAACATTTCTATCGGTCGTTGCAAGCGCCTTTGCCTTACGATAGTGTTTCGGGGTTAGAGAATATAGACAAGGTTATTGCGGTTAATCAGGCGCCTATTGGGCGTAGTCCTCGCAGTAATCCCGCCACGTACACTTCGGTTTTTAACGATATACGCGAACTTTTTGCACAGACCACGCAAGCGCGTATCCGCGGTTGGAAAGCCGGTCGGTTCTCGTTCAATAGTCATGGTGGGCGTTGTGAGGAATGTGCAGGTAACGGCTACAAACGTATTGAAATGCACTTTATGCCGGACGTGTTAGTGCCTTGCGAAGTGTGTGGCGGACAGCGCTATAACAGAGAGACCTTGGAGGCGCGATACAAGGGTAAGAACATTGCCGATGTACTCGACATGACGATTGACCAAGCGGTCGAGTTCTTTGAGGCGCAGCCGCGGATATTGAAGAAGATACGCACCATCCAAGAGGTGGGATTAGGATATATCAAACTCGGTCAGTCCTCTACAACGCTTTCGGGCGGCGAGAGCCAACGTATTAAGTTAGCAGCAGAGTTAAGTCGCCCCTCGACAGGTAGGACCTTGTATATCTTAGACGAGCCGACAACGGGATTGCACTTTGAGGATATAAAGATATTGATGTCGGTATTGAGGAAGTTAGTGGATAAGGGGAATACAGCGATTATCATTGAGCACAACCTCGATGTCATTCGAGCATGTGACTATTTGATTGACCTTGGTCCCGAAGGCGGATCGGCGGGTGGAGAAGTCGTTGCGACAGGGACGATTGAGGATATAAAAGCGTGCAAAAACTCTCTAACGGGTAAATATTTATAAACCATATTTTATTAACCAAAACAAATTGTGTATGAAAAAAAGTTTATTACTTCTCTTTGGGATTGTCTGTTCCTGTTTGGTTTGGGGACAGATATTCATCAACACGATTGATGACCTTACCGTGTTAGCCACGGATATCGTGGCTGAGAACGGTTATGTGGGTCAGACCATCGAGATTAAAGCAGACCTGACGGTCAGCAAGATTTGGACACCTATTGGTACGGAAGCCCAGCCGTTCCAAGGTACGGTGAAAGGTAATGGACACATCATCTCCGGTTTGGGTGCCATCAAAGGTACCAAGGGTGTGGGTGTGTTTGGTTATGTGGGAGCGCAAGCAACCATTGAAGATTTAGGTATTGGCACCGGTCACATCAAGACGATGAAAAATGATATGTGCCAGTATGTAGGTTCATTAGCAGGACACAATGCCGGTACGATTAACCGCTGCTGGAACATGGCGACCATTGAGGTAAATGGTACGAATGTCGGAGGTTTAGTAGGTTGGAACGAAGGTGAGATCACCGACTGTTACAATGCCGGTCCTATCACGAAAGCCACAGATAATATTGGTGGTTTGGCAGGAACGAACAAAGGCAAGATCAGTTACTGCTACAACATTGGTTTTGTGCGTAACGGTTTAGGTTTAGTCGCCAAAAATGAGGGAGGCACTATCACCGAAGGTTACTACGACAGGCAGTTGTATATTCAAAGTCCTGATGCTTCCCATCAAGACCCAGAGGGTGTAGTGGCTAAGGATCAGACCCCTGAGATGTTCACTATTTTCAAAACACGAAATAGTTGGACAAACTCGGTGGACAACTACCCTATTTTGACGAAATTTAAGGATCACGATGCTGCCCAAGTGAGTGTAGCTTCCATCCTCGTCATTGTAGATTCGACTGAGTTGGCTAACCACATGAACCAGTTAATTAGTGATTTCAAAGTCAATGAAAGCAATGGTGTCAATTGGGCAAAGAGCAGTCCAATAGACGAATCATGGATTGTTAAAGATTCCGAGAACCCCGGTATATGGAAAGTCAATCGTCCTTGCCGTACTACGGAAGTTATTATGACTGCCTGCAAGAATGATCATGTTCGCGAGGTCATTGCCATCCCGATGCACATAGAGGATTTCCTGCCCGGCAGATGGGGCGGTGACTCTGTAATGGCTTGTTTGAATGAGCCTTTGTATTTGGCAAAAATTTCACTAACTGATAGTATAGCTCCAAGCGGTGGAAAACCGGAGTATAAAGGCAAACTGATTCTTACTCGTTTGACAGATAATGTAGATTCGACGCTCATTGAGAAGGACTCTTGGGAAGAATACGAAGGTGCATATAAGAATTCATCGTGGACACCCACAAAACCGGGTTATTATGTGATTAAACGCTACGCAGCCGATACACAATGCCACTTAGAATGGGAAGCGTCTGAAGGAGAGATACCCGTCTTCGTTCCTGATTCGCTGAAAGCGGGAGAGATTGAGGCGCGAGACAATGACTCGTTGTGTTTTGACGTCAATACGACTATCACTATCAACAGTGTAGTAGATGCCACCTGCGCAGGTACAAAGATCTCGTACTATTGGGAAGTGAATGGGGGAGAGATCAGTGGTCAAGAGGGTGCTTCGCTCACGGATTTTGCGTTACCCCAGCCCGACAAATACACATTCAAACGCTACGCTTACAACGATGCGTGTGAGCCAAAAGACAAAGCGAAAGCCGCCAAGAACGAATATACGGTAACGTTGCTGGCAGAGTTTAAGGAAGGTAAGATTAGTAGTAGTAAAAAGTCATGGAGCATTTGCGACCCGACGAAAGTTGTCGAGGAAGTAGGTACGATTGAGGCATCTGCTGCTACAGGTGGCGATGAGCAGCACATTACGTACCAATGGTATATGAACGCCGCGCCTATTGAAGGTGAAAATGCGAAAAAACAAGACTTAACATTGAGTTCAGTGACGTTGCCCGCTTTTGTGTATGGTCAAACGTATATCTTCTATCGTATGGCGAAGGATGGTAAATGTCAAACCACTCCTATTCCCACCGATACGGTTACAATTACGGTTTATCCCGAGTTCAAGGAGGGCGATATCCAACCCGCCATTGAGGATAGTCTATGCTGGACGGCTAATCACACCATCACGGTTGGAAGTGCGACTGCCGCTACTTTTGGTGGGTTGACGGTTCATTACTATTGGACCGTTAACGGAGTCGAGATTTCTAATTCCGATAGCGAGACACTGACGTACAAGTTACCCGACGAAGTCAAAGAATACACGTTCCGTCGTTTTGCTTATAACGAGAAATGCATTAGCAAGACGGATGCCATTCCTACTCAGACCGAATATAAGGTGACATTGCTTGCTAAGTTTAATCCAGGAAGCATTCCAAGTGACTCTATCGCAGCTTGCAATGTAGAAGATGCTTTAGCGCAATTGAGTACGATTACGGGTACAGACGCCACCGGTGGTAGTGGAAAATACGACTATAGTTGGGAGATGTACGAAAACGGTTTGCTCCTGCAAATACCTGATGAAGACGGAAAAGACTTGGATCTGACCAATTATGTAACGATGAACGCAAGATACGAGTTTACTCGTAAAGCATTTGATACCAAATGTAACACCGAAGGGCAGGCAAGCGAGGGTATAGTGATTATCGAGATTTACGGAGAAATCACTCCCGGACAGATAGAAAGCAAGACGATTGACGAGACTTGCCTTGTTCCGGGTCAAGAGAAAGAAATCAATGTTGAGATTGCTTCCCTCCAACCCGCAACGACTGAACGCGGAGACAAAGTTTATACGTGGTATATGGTAAAGAATGGTGTTCGCGATATTGTGGGTGGTAACACCGAGAGTTTGAGTTACACGATCTCTCTTGAAGGTATCAGTAACGAAACAGAGTTCACGTTCTACCGTACGGCTTATAACTCAGATTGCAGTAGCGATGAAGTGAGAGCCAATGGCGAGACGAAAGTGATGATAAGTTTTGCAGACACGATTAATAAGACGGTTGTTCTTTGTGAATCGCAGTTTGAGGACGGTAAATATGTATATTCTTATCCCAACCAGAAAGAGGCACGTATTTCGCACACCTTCTATTTAGATAAGATAAAGACCGAGAACACATGGACTTTCCGCGATCCGATTGAGGCGGATTGCCGTCCACAAGTAACAATTAAAGTTTCGGTTATTCCTGCTCCAAAGATTGAGACAGAGAATGTAGCAGAGGTTTGTCAAGAGGGAGAAGACGGAACGCTACCTATTTATTTCCAGATGAAGGAAGGTTCAGCGAATATGTATAGTATTGAACTGAGCGAAGGTTTGAGACCCTATTTCGATAACAAGTCTCATATTGAAGGTACTATGCCTCTCGTCAACGCAGGAGAGGCGGGTGTAATCACGTTGCACTGCAAACGTATCGGTTTCCTTGGTGGTGAGAAGATTATGTACTTACAAGTAGGTGTAGAGTCTGAAGAAGCGGGTCAATCCACTTGCTTCTGTACACCGAGTGAGATTAGGCTCACCGTCACGCAAGGCGGTTATATCGAGAACAAGTACGACAAAGTGCTGTTCATTGATAATAATCCCAAGAAAGAGACCGATCCTAAGTTTACCGCTTACCAATGGTACAAGAACGGTATCTTAGTCGAAGGTGCTACGGGTCAGTACTACCACGAAGGTGGTGCGACTTTGGTGGGTAGTTATTTCGCAGACTTGACCTATATAGAGAACGGTAAAGAGACGATTATGCGGACCTGCACGCTTCAGATGCCGGTTGAGTCAGGAAGGAAATTGGGTGCGCCAACAACTGACGTGACCAAGCAACTGGAGGACGGACATATAATTATCCAGCGTGCCGGAGCGAAATACAATATCTTTGGTAGTAAAATGAGTAATTTATAATTTAGGAGGACACGATTATGAAAAAGACTTTATTAGCAGCTATCCTTATTATAAGTAGCGTTCAACTCATGGCTCGCGTTTATCCGGATTCCGTTCGGGAAGCCAGTCAAGCGCAAGCGCGTATTAACCAAGGGTTGAGTATTGAAGTGAGTGGTGGTATAGGTATGAGCCGTATTGATTTCCAACATTGGGGTCAAAAAGGGAATAATGCCTTCCAAGCCAATGGATTAAAGAATTATCTCACGTTCCCGAGCGGAAACGCAGCATTAGGAGTGACCTATTACTTTGTTCCGAGCTTCGGTTTAGGAACGGGTTTGGAGTTCTCCTCCTATCGCTCGGAGACGAAGATAACCAAGCCTTGGACGTTCAATGGTGTAGATAAATACGGAGACGAATATTTCCAAACGATTCGTACCGATGCTGTAGAGCAACAGGACTTGTATATGTTAGAGATTCCTGTAGGACTTCATTTCCGTGCGATGGGTGAAGGCAAACGCGTTGGGTTTATCGGAGCATTGGGTGTTAAGTTCGGTCTGCCGATGCTGAGCACTTATCAGATGAGGAATAACGCCATCTTAGAGAATGTGGTTGGCTACCCCATCTATGATTTGGAGATTCGGGATATCCCGACTGTGATTGAGAACGGAACGGTACCGGCATATAGAGGTTCGTTTGGTACGATACCTTCGCCCAATTATCGTCGTTCGATGTCTTACTTCAACTATGCCGGCTTTGCTCAAGTAGGTGCTTTGTTCCAATTGAGTCAGCGCGTAGATATGAGTTTGACGGCTTTCGCAACGTACTATATCAACGACGTTATCGATGGTCGTGGGAACGAGTCTATCTCGTTTGGTGAAAGTCTGCCCATAGGTGAATATCCGACGGTACTAAGTGAGGAGCGTGCCGAAAAGGGCTTCTTGAATACGAATGCCGTTAGTTCCGTTCATCCATGGAACGTAGGTTTGAAGGTTGGTTTCCATTTCAATACGGGTAAGACGGAGGCGCAGCGAGCTTACGATAAAGAGCAACGTCAACTACGACGCGAAGCAAGACTGGCAGCGAGAATAAAGCCGGAACCGGAACCAGAACCAGAAGTAGAGGTTGTGGTTGCTGAGCAAGAGCCTGTATTTATACCGACTCCGGTGGTTGTTGTACCTGAAGTAGAGGATACGGTTGTCGAGGAAGAGCCTAAAGGTTGCACCGACACCATATATATTTATATACACGACACTATTTATATCCACGATGCTGTGCAAGAAGTGAAAACAGATGCGGTTGCCCAAATCACGGAGGTGATGGAAAAGAGCATTATCTGGTTTGATTTGGATTCGACTACACCTATTCTTCAACCGGAAGACATCTTGATTAACATTGCGGCTATACTGAAGGCAAACCCCGAGCAACGCGTATATGTCAATGGTCACGCCTGCAAACTCGGCAAGCCGGACTACAATCAGAAACTCGCTTTGCGTCGCGCGCAAGCGGTGGCTAAACAGTTGATGGAGTTAGGCGTTAATGCCGACCAGTTGTTAGTGCGTACCAAAGGTGCTAACGAGCCTTTCCGCTTCAATGGCAAGCACACGCTGGAGAAAGACCGTCGTGTGGAGATTATTCCTGTTGAGGAAGAGGTTGCGCCTGCAAAGGAAACGGTTGCTCCAGTAGAGACTACCGTCCAAGACAAAAGTCCTCGGACGGTGGTTATTCAAGCGGGTGACCGCTTGTCAAAGTTCGCTCGTCAGTACTATGGTGATACCGAATCTTGGCGCATTATTTACGATGCCAATAAAGACGTGATTAGCGATCCCGATAGACTTCCGGTAGGAAAAACGATTGTTATTCCGTAAGGGTTGGGAGATAAATTAAAAAAGGCGACTTCGTAAGAAATCGCCTTTTTTGTTTCTAGGAGAACTAGTTAATCTAGGAAATCTAGTTAATCTAGTTATTCTAGTTTATCTAAGTTTAGAAGCCCAGAACGTTGTAGGTCTTGTTGTCGCGGATGATTACGATTTGACCATTGACCATCCGTTTGTTGGGTGTGGTCTGAACGTGTATGTTTTTGATTGCGGATTCTCCTCTCTCGTAAGTTAACTCAATGGTCTTAAACTGAGCGGTGGATTTAATTACATCAATCGTGATGGCCTCACTATTACCTGTCCAAGTTTTTGTCTTGCTGTCGTAACCTTCGATAGATAGAAAAGTAGAGGTAATGTTTGTGCCGGTAATAACCATTTGAGTAAACAAGCAGCCTTCCGGAGCGGAGATAACCATTTGTGAATTAATTGCAGCGCGTAGGTCTATTTCGCCAGCATCAGCAGCTGCACCACTTTTAAAAAAGCGGAAACCATTACCGGATTCATACGAAATATCAAAATTGATTCCTTGATAGGTCAAAGTACTTCCGGTTTCAATCTTTGTTGCTTTACCATTCTCTGCGGGATTCTCATAACCAAAAACTGTTGCATCAGTAAAACTAACAGTAATGGTTTCGGTCGCCATAATCATTGTGCTAATCAATGTGGCAACGGCAAAGAGGAATAATTTTTTCATCGTTGTAATTGTTTTTTAATAAGGGCACCCGAAAGGATGCCCTTATGTGATGAATTGTTGCTACGCGGTAGCAACGTTATTGAATTTTAGAGTTGTTGACCAGCTACGTTGTAACGAACGTTGTCGCGGATAATGATGAATTGTCCGTTAACGATAGCCTTAGTAGCTTTTGCGTTAGCTTTCACGTTGTTGACGCCCGTAGGACTGCCGGGAGCAACGTAACTGAATGCGTCCCAAGCGCCATCCCATTTTTGCAATTCGGGAGTTCCTTTATAGAGGAGCCACTCTGCTTTGATGGTACCGGAAACCTTACCACCTGCTTCCCAAGTCTCAGGAACGTCGTTGGTATAGAGTTCAACAGCAGTTCCATTTGCAGTAACAAAAATGCCGTTGGTGTAACCCTTAGAAGATACATAGAACGAGTCAATCTCGGCATTCGTGATAGTAACTTGTACATACGCAACATCGTCTTTAGCCGGTTGTTTCTCAACCAATTCCTCTAAGGAAGCAAAGACTGTTCCAAAGGTGAAGGTCTTGCTAACTACTTCGCTATTATCCAAGCCGCTCTTTATTGCAATTGCCTTCACGGTTGTGGTAGCAGTCACAGAGAAAGGAGCGTCATATTTCGTAGCAGAAGCGGT
>JAZQOG010000077.1:0-20857 GCA_045627765.1 Paludibacteraceae bacterium
CGTTCTTACCCCCGTTTTGTCTGAGCCACAGACAAAGGAAACGGTAGACAAGTTCGAGAACCTTCTCACGGAGAATGGTGGTGCCATTCTTAATCGTGAAGAGTGGGGGTTAAAGAAATTAGCTTACCCCATCCAAGCTAAGACCACGGGTTTTTACTGCCTGCTTCAATTTGATGCAGAGCCCGAGATGGTAGCAACGCTCGAGACAGAATTCCGTCGTGATGAGCGAATCATTCGTTTCCTGACGACTCGTCTTGACAAGTACGCATTTGAGTATGCTGAAAAACGTCGTAACAACTTTAAAAAAGAGGAGGCTTAATTATGGCACAAGAGAATGATGAGATTCGCTATCTGACTCCACAACAGAACGAACAAAAGAAGAAAAAGTATTGCCGTTTCTTGAAAGCCGGCATTCGTTACATTGACTACAAGGATCCTGAGTTCTTGAAGAAGTTCCTCAACGAGCAAGGTAAGATTCTTCCTCGCCGCATTACCGGTACTTCCTTAAAGTATCAACGCAAGGTTGCTCAAGCCGTTAAGAAAGCTCGTCACTTGGCATTACTGCCATACGTAACCGATATGATGAAGTAAGTTTAAAGTTTAATGATTAAAGTTTAAAGATTATGGAAATTATATTGATTCAAGACGTAGCCAATTTGGGTTACAAAAACGATATCGTTAAGGTTAAGGACGGTTACGGACGTAACTATTTGATTCCTAACAAGTATGCTATTATCGCTAACGAGAGCAACAAGAAACAGTTGGCAGAGAACATGAAACAACAAGCCAAGAAGATGGCTCAGTTGTTAGATGAGGCTCAAAACACAGCTAACAAGTTGGCTATGACCACGATCACGGTTGCTGCTAAGGCAAACGAAGATGGCAAGATCTTTGGTACCATCACCACTGCTCAAGTAGCAGAGGCACTGAAAGCTGCCGGTTTTGATATTGATAAGAAGATTATCACTATTGAAGAGGCTGTTAAGGAGTTGGGTGAGCACGTTGCTGTTGCTCGTCTGCACCGCGAAGTTAAAGCAGAAATTAAGTTAAACGTTGTAGCTGAATAAGCTGCTGTAAAGAAAGGATTGATTATGCAAAAAGAAATTCATCCAGATAACTACCGTGTAGTAGTTTTCAAAGATATGTCAGACGGTACTCAGTTCTTCAGCCGCTCCACTGCTGCTACGAAGGATAGTATTGAGATTGATGGCGTTAGTTATCCGCTGATTAAGTTGGAGATCTCCAACACTTCTCACCCCTTCTATACGGGTAAGTCGAAATTGGTCGATACCGCCGGTCGTGTTGATAAGTTTATGTCGCGCTACGGCAATCGCTACAAGAAGTAAGAAAGAAGGCAGGCCAATGACCTGCCTTTTTTAATAAACGATTCAGATTATGGAATTATACAAAGAGTTTGGTAAGAACCTTCTTATCTCGTTAGGAATCTTTGCAGCATTAACCTTGGTGCTTTGCGGCATAGAGCATTGGTTAGGTATTGACCTGATGGTTTGGAGCAGTGCCCCGTTTTGCGTTGGGTTTGCTGCCAGTATTATCGGGGTGGGTTATGTACTGACCGTCACGAACCCCAATAACTACCTCGGGTTTTATGGTGGAATAATGATGTCCGCTTTATTGGGTATTCAGTTTATCATGAATCACCAATGGGATTTGGTGGTGCTGTATTTCTGCGTATTTATTCCGTTTCTGGTTCGCTCGATTATGGTGTGGAAGACGGACAAAGGAGCAAGGAACAAGGACAAAGGACAAAAAGTGGGCGAGTTGAAGCCGGAGTGGCTGAATAGAAAGCAATTGATTGTTTCGCTTTTGGTGGCAGTTTTGATTATCGGTGGGGATTATGTGCTCAATACTTTATGTATTTATCATGATGGTTGGGGCGAGCATATGATTCTCAAACTCTTAGGAGCAGGACTGATCTGTACTTCTACAGAAGCCAATTACTGGTTGATTTATAAGAAAACGGATGCCTGGATATGGTGGACATTATACGGAATAGTGGGAGTCGCATTTTATGCGTTGCTTCCCGAGCCCAACTACTACCTTGTTATTTTGAATATCGTGTTTATTATCGTTAATGGCTCTGCCCTTCGGGCATGGGTTGCAATCACACCGCGTCATGTATAAGAAAAAGAAAAACAACACAACCTTACGAGTACAAGTAGCCGGAGAGTTACTGCCCTTCTTAATGGAAAAGATGAGTCTCACACGCACCTCCGCCAAGGGGTTATTGAGTAGGCGTGTCGTGATGGTGAACGGAAGCGTTCAGACGCGTCACGATATGTCCCTTAAGTTGGGTGATACGGTGATGGTCGTGGCTTCCAAAGGGAACTACGAGTTGCGTCATCCGAAGTTACGCATTGTGTATGAAGACAGTGACTTGATTGTCGTTGAGAAGAAAGTGGGACTGCTGACAGCTCCCGTAAACAAAGTGTCTTCGGAGACAACCGCCTTAGGTATCTTAAAAGCCTATATCCGTCATCAAGGCCCGAAAGGAGGCGTGTTTGTGGTGCATCGTTTGGATCGCGAGACGAGTGGGTTATTGGTTTTTGCTAAGAGTAAAGAGTTACAAGAATACATGCGCACCTATTGGGCAGACCTCGTACGCGCACGCACGTACGTATCTATTATAGAAGGTGTACCCGAAAAGAAAGAGGACACCATCACCACTTGGTTCACGGAAGACGAGCAGCACGCCATGGTTTACTCCTCGCCTGTCGATGATGGAGGTAAGAAAGCAGTGACGCACTACAAGGTTCTTTCCTCGGTTGTTCCGGAATCAGAGAAGGGATATAGCATGGTCGAACTCCAATTAGAAACGGGCCGCACCAATCAGATTCGCGTACACATGACCTCTATCGGTCATCCGGTAGTAGGAGACCGCAAGTATGGTCACGGCAATGAGCAATCGCCTATGGATAGGTTAGCACTGCACGCCACGCAGTTAGCGTTTATTCATCCCGTGAGTGAACAGGTAGTGAAGTTTACCAGTCCTATTCCACGCGAGTTCCTTGCGTTGTGTAAACGCGGTCGTTCGCACGAATAAGAAGTTGGTTTTTTTCCAATACTTTGCGATGGCACGAGGTTGAACCTTGTGTCATTTCTTTTATGGAGGTATCGGGATCAGGTTTACCATTCCCCCATTTCGTCTTTAGCCATTTTACACGGTTGTCTATGAGATTGACCACATCTTGACAACGCTGGGTCACGTTTTTGTTCCCGTACGAAGGCCAACGAGCGGCATCATTAGCTGCCGCAGCAGCTATATGGTTCGCATAGTCAGTGAGATACGCGGTAAAGTTGGCATAATCGTAATAGAGGAAGCGTTGCCAAGCGTTAATAACGGCTTGATGGAAATTGTCATGAGTGTTCATTTGTCCTACAAAGTTCTGAGGAGCATAGGGGAAACGCTCATAAATAAAAGCCTCGCTCATATCAAAGAGCGAATTACCGAAGTCCCATACGGGTCCCCAATACCACTTAGCGTCGGCACCCATATCCTTATAGAAGTAGCACGACCCATGATAACTCTCGCGGTTACCCATCAACTCTTGCACGATATAGAAACGCGCGGCAGACTCGATGTCCACCTTATCGGCAAACTGTTGGTCGGAGTCATAGATAGCCTGATTAAGAGAAGCAATCGCGTTATTGATGTACTCCCATTGTTGCGAAGAAGTCTCTTCGGGTGTATGTAAGGTAGCCCATATCTGGGATCCATTCCCCTCTTGGGCATGTACTTGCAGCGGTTCATCCTCCCAATAGTTATCTATCTCCATAAGCCAGCCACCGGTGATAGAGTCGGCGTTGGTACATTGGTCGGGTTGCTCCACAATGTTCACACGGTCTTTATCTACGCGGATCACTTCGGTTATGAAATACAAACCCCAGTATTGTCCATTGAGCACAAGTTCGACGGCTTCGTGTTTAGGTGTCCAAGCCAATTGGAGTTGTTCACTAAACCAGAAACCGCTGGGGTTCTTAAGAAACCCAAAGGTATCGTCCGCATGAGCAAGAAGCGCAAAGTGTTTGGATTTCTTGAGTCCCATCAGAGCCGTCTTGTTATCGAGTTTAATACGATAGGGTTTCTTATCAAAGTCCTTCCACGTATAGTTTCCACGCCCTTTGATTTGCATGGTATCAGGTATTTCTTTTGAGGCAATGGATTTATACTCTTCTATTCCCATATTATCGAGCCAATAGTAGGCTTTGAGATAGGTCTCTTTGGATTCGATAGGTTGATTGTTTTTCGTGTTGATATAGAGGACAGGCAGTGTCCCACTCGGTTCCGCTTTGGGTTGTGTGAGCGTTTGCCAAGCGCCTTGTGCCCATTGGTCATTGTTATTCGGTACAAAAATCTGACCGGCAGGTATATCATCCGTTCGGGTAGCCGTACGTTTCTCGTTACGCGAGTTGGCAATCTCATCTTTAAGGGTGCTGATGGGTTTGCTATAGGTACCATCTGAGAGTGCTGTTTCGGCGAAGAAATAGCGTTCTATCCCGGATATAGAGGAACTCATGGATAATGAGTAGGTGGTGTTTTTGTTCCATCCTTGTATATCGGAACTTAGGTTCGGCATCGTCACCACATAAGATGTTGAGTTCGTTCCGTACACGAATTTAACGGAACTATATTGGGTTTTGGAATTGTCATAATAGAACGTTCCTTGCGGGATGTTCATTGCCTTAAGAGAAAGTGCGCAAGCAACAGCGCATAGGAAAAGAAATAAACGTTTCATCATATTAGTCATTTAAAGTGTTTGTTTCGAGTAAATCGGGTCGGCGTTCTTTGGTGTGTTCCAAGGATTGTTCATAAAGCCAGTCCTCTATTTTAGCTTGGTGTCCCGAGATGAGGATATCGGGCACTTTCCACCCTTTATATTCAGCGGGACGGGTATAGACACCCGCTTCGAGTAGGCCATCTTGAAACGAGTCATTGAGGGCTGATTCAACATCTCCTAATGCACCCGGTAATAAGCGAACGATCGCATCGGTGATGATCGCCGCCGGCATCTCTCCACCGGTAAGAACATAATCGCCGATGGTATATTCCTTCGTGATGAGGTGGTCGCGTACACGTTGGTCCACTCCTTTATAGTGCCCGCAAAGGATGATGATGTTCTGTTTGAGGGACAGGTTATTCGCCTCTTTTTGGTTAAAGCGTTCGCCATCGGGAGCGGTAAAGATGATCTCGTCATACTCGCGTTCGGCGGTGAGGGCACTGATACAGCGGTCGATAGGCTCAATCTGGAGTACCATTCCGGCACCAAAACCGAAGGCATAATCATCGACTTTACGATGTTTATTGGTCGTATAGTCGCGTAGGTTATGCACATAGATTTCCACGAGACCTTTGTCTTTGGCTCGTTGAATGATGGAATGGTTAAGAGGCGACTCTAACAACTCCGGGCAAGCAGTTATAATATCGATTCGCATAGTGTATGTCAATGTTTAAGGAACGGGGTCGTAACCACTTCCGCCCCAAGGGTTGCATCGTAGGATGCGTTTGATACCGAGCCAACCTCCTTTGAAAATCCCATGTTTCATCACTGCCTCGACCATATATTGGCTACAAGTAGGGGTATAGCGACACGATGGTGGAGTGAGGGGCGAGATGCAATAGCGGTAGAAATATACCGGAACGAGAAAGATCTTACGCGCTATGGTTTTAATGTTGGTCAATGTGAGTTAATAGTTTTATCATTGCTTTCTCAATCGTAGAGGAAGGCTGGATGTCCTTATCCATATAATAAATGGCCAAATGGTAGATTGGTTGCTCGGGCAGGAGGTCTTTATGTATCCGATAGACTTCCCTCATACGGCGGCGCAACAAGTTCCTATCTACAGCATGTTTGAACAAGGCTTTCGGAGCCCAAATAAGGACCTGATGTTGAGGTATGTCAGCCGTATGATAGGTCACTCGCAAAGGCCATGCGGTATAATGGTGTCCCTTCAGTCGCAGAGCTTGGATAGCCATCGAGGAACATAACTTCTCTATTTTAGGGAAATTAGGCATTCCGCTCTAAATATTTGGCAATGGCGAGAGGGATAGAGGGGCATTCGGGTGTCGGAGCCACGATCTCTGCCTTATAGCCGGCATTGATCAGTGCTTGTTGGGTATTAGCACCAAAACAAGCGAAGTGACATTGGTCGGGTTTGAGCTTGGGGAAGTTCTTTTGAATAGCAGCCACTCCCATGGGTGTAAAGAGCACGACTATATCATAATCAAATGGTTGCTCCTTCGGCCATATAGCAGGAATAGTGCGATACATAACAGCCGGTTGAATGGTAATCTTATGTTCCGCGAACATATTGATTACATCCGAGTTGTGGGCTTCCGACAGCACCATCATATATTTCTCTTGGGGACGTCTATTCATGGCGGGCAATAGGTCCTCGAAGCGATTGTTTTCACTAAAGAACACTTTCCGTTTGCGATACTGAATATATTTTTGCAGGTAGTTACCTACCGCCTCGGAGATGCAATAATAGTGCATCGTATCAGGGATAGTGAGGCGCATCTCTTCGCAAATGCGGAAGAAGTGGTCAATGGCCATACGAGAGTTTAACAGCACAGCCGTATAATCCAAAGGATTGATGCGTTGTTGTCTAAACTCATGTGCATTCAGACCTTCAATAGAAATGAGTTGTTGGAAGTCACATTGAACTCCAAATCGTTTTTCCAAGTCCGCATACGGATTACGATCGCTTTGCGGACGAGGTTGTGATACAAGAATCTTTTTTATCATAATACCATAATTAATTCATACAAGCCAAAGAGGGATCCTACTTCCACGATAAGCCAATAAGCCATCACGACAAGAAAAGATTTCCACTCACGGACAAAATAATGATATAACTTAATGCCAATCACTCCTAACCAAAGAAGCAACACTATTCCCATTATAATCCACCAAACCCAATACCAGTTCCATACGATATAAAGTATATTGGCAACATATAAAATCGTGCATAGGATGACACCTAATCCGGTAAAAAGTCCAGACGGAAAACCTTTATTCTTTAGTTTTAAGTTTTTCTCTATCATATACCGAACCCCTCGTCTAAGCCAAGCCCAAGTCTCAACGCCCAAAAAGACGAGCAAGTATTGGGTAAAGCGAAAAGCGCCTTCCGTATAGGCCAATAACTGGGCAGATAAAGCAAACACCAACACACAAAACAAGCGTAATTCCATCGAACTATTCCAAAGAAAGGAGGTGTCATTATACACCCTATTCTCTAACGAAAAAGCCATTTGCCATGCTGCACGAAGTGTCTGAGGTCTGCGTACATTCGCCATCACATACATAATCATTACAAAGAACATCAGCCAAAGCGGCCAGATGGCAGTGATCGGAGATGCTATGAGGGGATGGAAGGTCATTGTTTACGTAATACAAATAGTTTATCCCCACGATGGAGCAGTTTATCAACCTTGATGGAGAAATAAGCACCCTGTTGAATGGCATTTTTCTCCTCTTCTTTGCTATTGCGCATTCCGTGTGCCACCAGTTCGTAAGCACCTGTCGTTTCTCCCGTCACGAGCAATTCGTCGCCTTCGGATATATGGTCAACGGCTTCGATAAAGAACTCTGCCACATTGAGGTTTTTAAAGAAGTTCGTACATTTGCCCACGTACTCTTTCTTATGCGTTGCACGAGAGCCATATTCGTGTGTCCATTCGCCTAAGCGTTGTCCTAAATAATAGCCGTCCCAGAAACCCCGATTAAAAACTCTACTGAGACGGGTGTTCCAGTCCTCTATCTTAGTCTCAATGGAAGGCTGCGCATATTCACCCTGCTGCCATGCTTCCACGGCTTCGCGATAACACGAAACGACAGTCTTCACATATTCCGGTCCTCTGGCTCGACCCTCAATCTTCAACACGCTAACACCGGCATCTAACAACTTATTGAGGAAATGAATCGTCTTGAGGTCTTTAGGGGACATAATATATTGATTATCCACCTCCAGTTCCAAGTCGGACTGTTTGTCCTTAACGATATATCCCCTACGGCAGACTTGCATACAAGCCCCTCTATTCGCACTTGCCCCTAAGTTATTAAGACTGAGATAACACTTCCCACTCACCGCCATACAGAGGGCACCATGGCAGAACATCTCAATACGAATCAGTTGTCCATGAGGTCCTACGATATGCTGCTGTTCAATATCGTGAGCGATAGAAGCCACTTGTTCGATATTCAGTTCACGCGCAAGAACCACCACATCCGCATATTGCGCATAGAAACGCAATGCCTCCGTATTGGACACATTAAGTTGCGTACTCATGTGTACCTCCACCCCTACTTGATTGGCATATTGTAAGACCGCTATATCACTGGCAATGATAGCATCTAATCCCGCTTGTTTGGCATGATCCACAATCGTGCGCATCAACGGCAGGTCTTCGGGATACATCACCGTATTGAGCGTGAGATAGGTCTTCACACCCGCTTGCTGACAGATCGTTACGATCTGATGCAAGTCCTGCAAGGTGAAGTTCGCCGACGAACGAGCACGCATATTAAGATATTCCACCCCAAAATACACACTCGTCGCTCCCGCTTCAATAGCGGCCGCCAAACTCTCCCAGCACCCTACGGGTGCCATTATTTCTATATTATTTTTGGCGGGTGCCATTATTTCTATATTATTTTTGGCGGGTGCCATAATTTCTATGTTTCTTTCAACTCTCAACTTATTAAACTCTAAACTACTCTAAACTCTAAACTCTCCACTCTCAACTAACAAACAACTCCGCTATTTGCACAGCATCAAGGGCTGCCCCTTTGCGGATTTGGTCACTGACCGTCCACAGAGTGAGTCCGTTGGGATGAGTATAATCCTGTCGGATACGTCCCACAAACACATCATCCTTACCGCTAAGGAAGAGGGGCATAGGATAGGTCTTGGTTGTAGGATCGTCCATCAACGTACACCCTTGCATGTTGCTTATCGTTTGCTTAACGGTAGCTACATCTAAGGGTTCTTCGGTTTCTATCCAAACCGCCTCCGAGTGGCAACGCAACGAGGGTACACGCACACAAGTGGCACTCACTTGTACATCCGAATGCAGGATCTTACGCGTCTCATTGTGCATCTTCATCTCCTCTCGGGTATAGTCATTATCCATAAACACATCAATGTGAGGAATCAGATTATACGCCAACTGATAAGCGAATTTCTTCACCGTAGGTTCCTCTCCGCGTACCAGCTGCGCATATTGCTCTTGCAGTTCCGCCATAGCTTGGGCACCGGCTCCACTCGCGGCTTGATAGGTCGCCACATGGATACGCTTGATATGCGACAGATGTTCAATCGCAGCCAAAGGCATGAGCATCACGATCGTACTACAGTTCGGTACGGCAATGATATTTCGAGGATGGTTAAACGCATCTTGTCCGTTAATCTCGGGGATGACCAAGGGAACATCTTCATCCATGCGATAGCAGGAAGAGTTATCAATCATCAAAGCGCCATGACGCGTGATGTCCGCAGCATACTCCTTACTCACCGACCCTCCGGCAGAGACAAAAGCGATGTCGATATCCTTGAATTGATCGCCATGTTGCAGTTGCTCCACAACGATGTCTTGATTGCCGAAACGATACGTGCGTCCCACACTTCGCTCCGACCCGAACAGGCGAAGAGACGACACCGGGAAATGGCGTTCTTGCAATACTTTGAGCAGTTCTTGACCGACGGCACCCGAGGCACCTACAATAGCGATATTCATTCTTTTTCAAATTTTTTGAAGACCAAACAAGCGTTATGTCCCCCAAAACCAAAGGTATTCGAGATAGCATAGTTAATCGCTCGTTTCTGGGCTTGACCAAATGTGAAGTTAATGCGGTAATCAATGTTCTCGTCCACATCCTCCGGATCGTGATTGATGGTGGGCGGAATGATTCCGTTCTTTAAGGCTAAGAGACAAGCCATCGCTTCTACCGCACCCGCAGCACCAATCATGTGACCCGTCATCGACTTGGTGGAGTCTAAGTTCATCTCATAGATATGCTCCCCAAACACTTCCTTGATAGCCTTGAGTTCGGCTATATCGCCTAACGCCGTAGACGTACCATGGGTGTTGATAAAGTCGATATCTTGCGGTTTCAAATGGGCATCTTGTAATGCCAATGCCATCACTCGGGCAGCACCTTCTCCCTCCGGATTAGGAGCCGTCATGTGGTAAGCATCCGAGTTAAGACCCGCACCGATAATCTCCCCATAGATCTTCGCTCCACGAGCCATGGCGTGGTTATATTCCTCAAAAATTAACGTTACCGACCCTTCACCTAACACGAACCCGTCGCGCGATTTAGAGAACGGACGCGAAGCCGTGGCGGGCGAATCGTTACGTGTCGAGATGGCGTGCAACGCATTAAACCCGCCTATGCCGGAGATAGTCACATCGGCATCGGCACCACCGGTAACGATGATATCGGCTTTGCCCAAACGGATATAATCGAACGCCTCCGCCATGGCATGAGAAGACGAAGAACAAGCGGTAGTCACCGTAAAACTCGGACCCTTAAGACCATAGATAAGGGATATCCATCCGGCACCCATTGACACCAAAGCTTTGGGGATATAGAAAGGACTGAAATGAGGCACTCGTCCTGTAACGACAAAATCCTCATATCCTTGTTCCAGACTAATCAGACCACCCATACCACTTCCCCAGATAACACCTATCCGGTTCTTATCTATCTTGTCCATATCAATGCCCGCGTCCGCTATGGCTTCTTTCGTTGAGCCCACAGAGAGTTGGTGATAGCGGTCTAACTTACGAAGCTCCTTGACATCCATAAGGGTGGAGGGATCCCAGTTCTTCACTTCACAAGCGAATTGCGTTTTAAACTTACTGCAATCAAAAGCAGTGATGGGGGCTGCGCCGCTTTTTCCATCCAGCATAGCCTGCCATGTGGTAGGAGCATCATTGCCAATGGGAGTTAATGCTCCCAAGCCGGTTATAACTACTCGTTTTGTTTCCATTTATTTATATATGTGTGCGAGCGTCTATACGCGCTCGCGCGTGGTTACAAAAGCACGAGTTTACAGATTTTCCGTAAACTCGCATTCTAAACGATAAGACTCAAATCTTATTCTACAGCTTTCTCAATGTAAGCGATTACATCACCTACGGTAACGATCTTTTGTGTATCCTCGTCCGGAATGGTGATATTGAACTCCTTCTCAAACTCCATAATCAACTCTACCGTATCCAAAGAGTCCGCATTTAAATCAGCCGAAAAACTTGCTTCATTAGTAACTTGCGAAGCATCTACACCCAGTTTGTCCACAATGATTGCTTTAACTTTCGATTCAATCTCTGCCATAATTGTTGTAATTTATTAATTCGGTTAAACAATAGTTATTTCAAGATTTCATGTTCTAAAAATAGGACACTTCCCATTTTCGCTGCAAAGGTACGACTTTTTTTTGAATTATGCAAATTTTTTTGTATAATTGCTCAATTTCTTTCCGTTTTTAGCACAATCTTTCCTATTCTCGTACCGGATCGACCCACTTGTACCAACGTAACGGGTTGGCCGTCTAAGTTCTTGACTTGCAAGTCTTGATATACTCGATGGGTATGTCCCCCAATGATAATGTCAATATTTCGCGTTTGCTGCGCCATCTCCACATCACTGTAATTTCCTTCTGCGGGAGGATAGGTACCTTGATGACTCAAACAAACGACCACATCGCAATGCCATTTGTTTTTAAGTATATCCGCCACTTTTTGTGCGCTCTCATAAGGGTTTAAGTACCGCACAGGAGAAAAACGCCTGCTATCGATCAATCCTTCCGGCGAGCAACCAATACCGAACACGCCCACCAGTATCCCATTTCTCCAAAATAAAGCATAAGGTTTAACCAACCCCTGCAAAGGTGTACCTTGCACATCATAGTTCGCACTAACCACCTTAAAACGGGCTTGTTTGAGAATCGCTGCCAAGGTATCCACCCCATTATCAAACTCGTGATTCCCTAACGTGACCGCATCGTATCCCATACGATTGAGTGCATCCACTTCCATTCGTCCGTGGAAGAAATTATAGAACGGAGTACCCTGCGAGAAATCGCCTGCATCTAAAAGTAGTAAGTTGGGGTCCTGCTCGCGTTCTTGTGCGATCCAACCCATACGACGGGCATAGCCACCCTCTCCATTATCTTTGGGTAAGACTTGAGAATGGGTATCATTGGTATGCAAGATAGTAAGGCTATCCGATGGTGTACAAGCCACCAAACAAGCCAATAAAGCAACGAGGAAATAATGTTTCATAAGCTGATATCAATAATAGTCAAAACGGTTTTGCCGTCCGGGGTTAAACGATAATGAGGTAAAGCTATCAGTTTCTCTACTAAATCGCGCATCTGATCATCCGTAAGCAATTGTCCTACGGGAATAGCCGTGTCTTGAGCCAGCGACAGAGCAATAGGATGGACAAAACCCTTTTCGACCGTTGCTCCACACTCGCGAACGCTATAGATGATATCCTTTAATGCTTTCACAGGATTGGTCTGACCCAACAATGCCGGCACACCCGATATACTATAGGCATCCTTTCCTAATAAGTCCAACTCAAATCCCAATCCTCTTAAACTATCCAAGAGGGGTTCTATCACAATCATATCATCCATCGTCAACTCCATCGCTTCGGGGAACAACAGTTGTTGCGAGGCAAAAGTCGGATGCTGCAACATCGCCTTATATTGCTCATAGAGAATGGTCACATGAGCACGGTGTTGCTCGATGGCCATCAGCCCTAACGGGGAAGGACAAAGGATATACTTTTCTTGATATTGATAGGGCTTCCACCCCTCGGGCAAAAGAGAGGGTAAGAAAGCGTCAGGGATCAGTTCTTGTTGAGAAGTGGGACGCGACGAAGAGGGCGTATATAAACTATCCCAATGACTCGGTGCTTTAGCCGCCCTATTAGGATGGAACGGATTATAATTAGGATCTACCATCACGGTCGGCTGGCTGATGGGCGTATCACTCGTTAACACGGGCATCTCAATCTCCCCTTCTCGATTAAAATCAAGCGAGGGAGAGATATTAAACTTCCCTAACGACTCGCGAATAACGGATAACAATATTTGGAAAATCAGTTGTTCGTCCGCAAACTTGATCTCCGTCTTCGTGGGGTGTACATTCACATCAATGGCATCGGGAGCAATCGTGAAATAAAGGAAATAGGAGGGTGTCGTCTCTCCGCTCAACAGTCCGGCATACGCTGTCATTACTGCTTTGTGAAAGTACGGATGGCGCATATAACGCCCATTGACAAAGAAATACTGTTGTGCATTCTTAGTCGCCTCTTCGGGTTTGCCGACAAAACCATAGATATTCACCAGTTCCGTCTCCGACTTCACTTCCACGAATCGCGAAGTATAAAGGGTGCGATTAGCGGCACCACCGAAGATAGCTTCAATACGTTGTTTCTCGTTGGCTATGGGTAAGGAGTATAAGATCTCATCGTTGTGCGCCAACGTAAATTGCACTTGCGGATAAACCAACGCAATATGATAGAACTCCGTCAGCAGGTTACGCAGTTCCGTTTGGTCCGTCTTTAAGAACTTCCTACGCGCAGGTACGTTATAAAAAAGGTCTTTAACCTTGATATTCGTTCCCACCGCGCATTGACATGCCTCTTGTCGGATGACCTGCGAACCGGCAATCTCTAACAACGTTCCCACTTCATCCTCTTGTCTTCGAGACATAATCTCTACATGGGAGACCGCCGCTATACTGGGCAATGCTTCTCCCCTAAACCCCATCGTGTGTAAGGTGTATAAGTCTTTCGCCTCTTGGATCTTCGATGTGGCATGGCGTTCAAAAGCCATCCGCGTATCGGTATCCGACATGCCTCGCCCGTTATCTATCACTTGTAATAAGGTGCGACCCGCATCTAACATTAAGATTTCAATGCGCGTAGCACCCGCGTCAAGACTATTCTCCACCAACTCCTTCAAACAAGAAGCGGGGCGTTGAATAACCTCGCCGGCAGCTATTTGGTTAGCGACAGCATCCGGTAAAAGACGAACGACATCCATTACGATAAGAAATAATACAAAAGAGCAGCTATCAGCAACAACGCTACAAAAAAGAGTAAGCGCGACTTCTGTTTTTGCTGCTGTTCAAGCTTGTGTTTCTCGTGTTCCTCGCGAAAAGACCCATGATGAAGACGCGCAAGTTTTTCCTTGCGCGCCTCTTTTTCCTCATCATAGTAAATGGGGCGATAGTCCCACTCACGGGGTTTATTTACTTTTGGAAATAAAACCGACATTCTTTATGATGTCCTTATTTAATGATTCCTTGGAACTCAGCGTCCTCAGCATACTTAGCGAACTCGATGTCGTTAGCAGCTTTAGCCTTCATAGCCTCGTCACGGCTGATAGCCACGCGCATATTAGCGTAAACCGTTTCGCGGTCGTTGGTGCGAGCACCTACGATAGCCATCAGATAAGCGGTGGTAGCATTCGGCTCCTTAACAGCAGCTAAGGTTTGACGAGCAGCAGCATAATCCTCGTTCAAGATCTCTTGAACAGCCGCATTATTCGTTGCGCTCTTACCGTATGCAGCGGTAGCAGCAGCGTAGTCGCCCTTCATGGTGTAAAGCGTACCCATAGCGGTCTTCAAGTCACCGGTGGTACCGGCAGCCTTGCCTAAGTATTGCTCAGCTTTATCCAAATCGTTCATAGCCATAGCGCAAACACCGGCGTTGAAGTTCACGTCTGCATTGGTAGCATTGATAGCCAACGCTTTCTCATAGAGAGCGGCAGCCTCTTCAAGTTGACCTTGTTGGAACTTAATCATACCCATGTTGTTGTAAGCACGATAGTCACCAAAGGTGTCAGCCACCTTTTGATAGATAGCCAATTTCTCGTTGGCATCCTCTACTAACGTAGCAGCATATAACATCTCCTCTACATTGAGTTGAGCAGGATCCTCTTTCACAAGAGCCAAGATCTCTTCATCGGATTTACCGATAAGGTCGGTCGTTAAGATCAAACGGCTACGACGCAACTCAGGCAGAATCTCTTCAGCAATCACTTTATAAACACTGCTTAAGTTCTTAATTTGTGCCTCACGCTCCTCGGGGTCGGTGTACATGCTCAGCACGCGGAGAACCAATTGTTTGTCTTGGATGTCGCTGGCAGCGATAGCTTTTTGGAAGCCTTCCCAGTCCTCAGCGGTAACAGAAGACTCGATCTCAGCTTTCACTTTGTTTTTCTGCATTTGGCTCTTCAAGAACTTTTGAGCAGCTGCTTGACGATCGTTAGCCAACTTCGTATTGAGGTCCATTCCACCATCGGGAGAAGCATAACCGCTAACCTCCAGTTTGTTAATCGCTTTCTTCTCGTTCTTGTCAGCGTCTTTGATAGCAGCGGTCAGATCCTTCATCTCTTTGCTATTGGTTTGAGATTGACGCAAAGCAGATTGTTGGATCAAGAACTTAATGTCAGCCTCTTGCATCTCTTGGATAATGCGTTGGAACTTATCAGCCGTAACAGTGGGCTCATTCTCCTCAGCAGCCACTAACTTTTGAGTAGAAACAACACCGTCAGCAATCTTCAAGTCAGGAATTTCAGACTCTTTCTTACCTACCTTAGCCGTGAAGCGAAGATACAACTCGGCTTTTGCCATCTCAGGAACATAGTCGAACGAGCAAGTTTGGCTGTACGAACCACCTTCCTTGTAACTTACCATAACGCCGTTCTCTTTTACTTTCTCACCAATGTAAGTAACCGTCTCACCAACGACTTCTTGACCGGCGAATTTCAACACGGGAGTAACCGTAAGGATGCCCTTACGCTCAAATTTCTTAACAGGGAAAGTTCCTGCGATGTCAGCACTAACCTTATTACCCACTACTTTCAAGGGGCTAGGATTAACCGTAATCTCCTCCGGTTGAGGAAGAGTGTTACCACACGCTGTCAGCATTGCAATAGCAATAACAGAAGCAAATAATTGAATTTTTTTCATAATAAAAACCTTTAAAATAAATTAATATTATCGTTTGGATTATTTTTTTGCAAATAATTCAGGGTGCAAAATTACACATTTTTTTTTAATTATGCAAATCTTTTTTCATTTTTTTGTCTTTTTTTTATAAAAAGGGTAGAAACATTTGGCGATTTCAATAATTTTTAGTAACTTTGCACGCTGAAATTGATTATTATGGGTCAAAGGTCTATTTTTATACATATAGGTTTATGGTGCGTCATCGCTCTCCTCGTTTTAGGAGGTTGCGCCAAGCAACCCTCGAAAGCCGAACAGAGGCGGCAGCAGAAATATGTGACGGACAGTTTGGCTTTGGTTGCCCAACAGCAGTCGTTGCTGTACTACCAAGCTACACTGGATTCGTTACTACCTCAAGCCAAAGCCCTACTCAATGACCGATTTTATTACGAGAAGAACGAAGCCTACGAGGATCATGGTCACTATGTCCACCGACGATTACGAACGGCTTACAACGCGGAGCGAAACTATGTGCAGACCTATGTAACGGACGATTTTCGCATTTTGGTCAAGCTATATGCCATCGGCTCTCGCCCATTGCTCCCCATCAAGGCGACCTTCTCGGCAGGAGAACTGTACAACGACTTCACCGGTTCTTCGCATAGTTTTGAGCAAGAGGAATGGCACGATATTTTGACATTAGAGGACACCACCGCCTTGGCAGCATTGCACTTTATCGACTTATACCGGTCAGAAACCATCACCGTCCGAATAAAAGGAAAAACCAATAGCCGTACCTTCCGGCTGTCAGACCGAGACAAACAAGCTTTGTTAGACACATACCAATTAGGATGTTTGATGCAAGACATCCACCAATTAGAAAGACATATACAACGAACCAATAAAGAAATTGAAAGATATGAACATCGAATCCATAACCGCGCGTAAATTGCTACAAATGAAGGCTTTCTATGTCCAAGTAACCCACCCTTTCAAATGGGCTAACGGATGGAAGAGTCCTATCTACTTGGATGATCGTAAGATTCTGAGTTTTGCTAAAGCACGCGCATTTATCAAATTGGAATTAAGTCGCCTTGTGGCGGAACATTTTCCCGATATAGACATTGTTGCCGGCATGGCTCCGTCTGCCATCGCCCACGGCGTTCTTGTGGCAGAACAACTCGGGTTACCCTTTGTTTATGTCCACCCCATGCCCAAAGATCACGGTATGGAGAACCAGATTGAAGGAGAATTGAGACCGCGCCAAAAAGTGATTATCATCGACAACCAAGTGAATTCGGGTATCAACCTCTCATACGTGATTGAAGCCATTCGTAACAACGGTTGCTCCGTAGAAGGCGTGATCACTATCTTTGACTACCAATTCCCCGTAGCACAAAAACGTTTATCGGTAGCCGGCGTGCCCTTACTATCGTTAACGAATTTTGAGGCGATGCTCGCCCAAGCACAAGAAGACCAATTATACACCACGGAGGATATAGCCATCTTACGCGACTGGCACCGTTCTCCCACTAAATGGAAACCATCATGTCAGAAACCAAGTACGAAAGTAAAATAACATCCGTTCCCGCTCCTATTGCAGCGGTATATCAGGGACTTAGTAATTTTAAAAACCTCGAACGAGTACGAGACCTCATTCCTCAAGATAAAGTCCAAGAACTCGACATCGAAGACGATTGCATCCGTATCAAAGTAGATGGCTTAGGTCAGAAAATCAATATCCGTATCGTTGACCGCATCGAAAACGATACCATCAAGTTTGGCTTCGAGAACTTACCCCTTACCCTTCATTTCTGGATTCAACTCAAAGAGGTAGCCCCCGAAGACACACGCATGAAACTGACCCTCAAAGCGGACATCCCGATGATGTTCAAAATGATGTTCGATAAGAAAATACAACAAGGCATTGACGACGCAGCCACGATGATTGCCCAAATGCCTTTTAAACAATGGTAATATTATGAAAAAACTCAAACGACCCCACATCCATCGCGAAGGCAGAAACATTATTATCGGCCTCGTTCTATTGCTTTTTGTGACCAATGTTCTCGTTTTCTTAGGAGTTCATTATTGGCATAACACCCCCTACTGGAGTGTTATCTTTGCCATCTCCCTCATCCTCGCAGCAGCCCTATTGGTTTTTGTCACGTATTTCTTCCGCAGCCCGGTACGAATCTTAGAAATCGATGATCCGGATTTTATCATCGCTCCGGCGGATGGGCGGGTAGTAGTCATAGAACCTGTACAAGAACACGAATATTTCCACGACGAACGGTTGCAAGTGAGTATTTTTATGTCCCCCTTCAATGTGCATGCCAATTGGTATCCTATCGAAGGAAAGGTTCTTGTTTCCGAGCATCAGAAGGGGCGCCATCAAGGAGCTTGGTTGCCTAAGTCTTCCACTGAGAACGAGCGTTCTCTCGTAGTGATTGAAAACCCCTCTAAACTACAGGTGGCCGTCAGACAAGTCGCCGGCGCGATGGCTCGACGCATCGTTACCTACGCTAAAGCGGGTAAGATGGCTCAACGCAACCAACACATGGGCTTCATCAAACTCGGTTCCCGCGTGGACCTTTATTTGCCAAAGAATACCGAGATGTTCGTCGCGGTCGGCGAAGCCGTTCGAGGAAATGAAACTATTTTAGGTCGTCTTAATCCATAACACACTATACTATGACTAAATTTGAAGAACTATTCAGTCAATACCCTTGTCTTCGCAATGACGAGGAAGTAAAAAACACTATCGCTACCATTCTAAGCGACGAGTACGAAACCAATAACAACGAAGAGGTTTGGAAACAATGTCTCCACCAAATAGACCTCACCACCCTCAACGGCGAAGACACCACCGAGAAAGTGGTCAAGATGACCTCCAAAGTCAACGACTTCCCCAAGCAATACCCCTCTATTCCTAATGTAGCGGCTTTGTGCGTCTATCCCGCTTTGGTTTCTGCCGTTCACGAGACCCTGACCGAGCCCGTGGGTATTGCAGCCGTAGCCGCAGGATTCCCTGCTTCGCAGACCTTCATCGAAGTGAAAGTGGCGGAGTCGGCTCTCACCGTCAAAGAGGGCGCAACCGAAATAGATATCGTCCTCTCGATTGGTAAGTTCCTCGAAGGTAACTATCAAGAAGTCTTTGACGAGATAGAAGAGATCAAAGCCGCCATCCAACCGGCTCACCTCAAAGTAATCCTTGAGACGGGTGCGTTGAAGACCGCCGAGAACATCTATAAGGCTTCTATCTTAGCCATGGCAGCGGGAGCAGACTTTATCAAGACCTCTACCGGTAAGATTGCCGTCAATGCTACCCCGGAAGCTACCTACGTGATGTGCCAAGCCATCAAAGACTGGTACGAAAAGACAGGTATCAAGGTTGGTTTCAAGGCTGCCGGAGGTATATCCACCACCCAAGAAGCCGTACAACATTATACGCTCGTCAAACATATCTTAGGCGAAGAATGGCTTAATAACCAATCCTTCCGTTTTGGAGCCAGTCGTTTGGCAAATAACCTATTGACTTCCATCCTTGGCTCTGAAACGAAATACTTTTAACTAACCCTACTCCCCTACCCCTCTACTCCCTTACTCCCAAAATGAATAAAATAATATCCAAACGATTCTTTTCCGAGAATGTAGCCCAGATTGAAGTCGAAGCTCCGCTCATTGCCGCCAGTCGCAAAGCGGGACACTTCGTCATCGTCCGCGTAGATGACCACTCGGAGCGAATGCCGCTTACTATCTCCGCTGCCGACATCACCAAAGGTACTATCACCCTCGTCGTTCAGCGTATTGGCGTTAGTTCGGCTAAACTGCTTGCCCTCAATGAAGGCAACTCTATCCACGATATCGTAGGTCCGCTCGGTCGCGCTACACGCATAGAGAACTATGGTACGGTCATCTGCGCTTGCGGAGGAGTGGGGGCTGCCCCGATGCTGCCTATCGCCGAAGCCTTACATAAAGCCGGTAACCGCGTCATCACTATCTTAGCAGCGCGTACAGCGGAACTGATCATCCTCAAAGAGGAGTTACAAGCTTTCTCCGACGAACTGATTATCATGACCGACGACGGTTCGTTAGGACAACAAGGCTTAGTGACTGCCGGTATCGAAGCTGTCGTTAGTCGCGAACAGGTTGATAAGTGTATCACCATCGGTCCTGCTATCATGATGAAGTTTGTAGCGTTGACCACGAAGAAATATAACATCCCCACCGAAGCAAGCCTCAACACCATTATGGTGGATGGTACAGGTATGTGCGGTGCTTGCCGTGTGACCGTAGGTGGACAAACGAAGTTCGTCTGCGTGGATGGGCCTGAGTTTGACGCCCATCAAGTGGATTTTGAAGAAATGCTCTCGCGTCTGCGTTCGTATAAACCCGAAGAAGCAGCTGCCTACGAGGCTTATCAAGAGGCTATCCGTCCTCTCACTGCCAAAGAGCGTGCTGCCCTTCCTCGCGTGAAGATGAACGAAGTAGCCCCCTCTGTTCGTGTCCAATCGCTCCGCATGGAGGTCAACCAAGGACTGACCCTCGCACAAGCCATGCAAGAGGCTAAGCGTTGCCTTAATTGTAAGAACGCCGGTTGTATCCAAGGTTGCCCTGTCGGAATCAATATCCCTGCTTTTATCCATCAGTTAGGACAAGGCGATATCTTTGGTGCAGCCAACACTATCAAAGCGTCCTCGTCCCTGCCTGCCGTCTGTGGTCGCGTCTGCCCACAAGAGAAACAGTGCGAAGCACAGTGTATCCATCTTAAGATGAATCACGAACCGGTAGCCATCGGTTACCTCGAGCGATTTGTCGCCGACCATAGCGCACCCCTACTCCCCTACTCCCCTACCCCTCTAC
>JAZQOG010000078.1:0-13277 GCA_045627765.1 Paludibacteraceae bacterium
TAGTTTAATAAACTTTCAACTAAGAAGCCTAGCGGCTTACTCCTCCTCCGGTCCGCCACCGCTACCGGAGTGGTTGAGGTCCCACTTGGCGATCTCAGTCTTCCACAAGTACGAGTTGAACGACTTGTAGTTGTCGCGAACCGCAGCGTAAGACTCGTAGGCTTCAGCCAAATCCTCCGGGTCGGTCTTGATAGCCTTAACGGCTAAGCGGACAGCCTTGAAGCGCGTTTGGCTCTTGGTCTCGTCGGCAGACAGAGGGTGCTCGGTGTAGTCGCGGCCGTTGCACTGTTTGCCGGTCCACATGTTGCCTTTGTTGACGCCCTTGCGACCAAGGTTGATGATGAATTTACTGTGTTGGCAAACCTTTCCGGATAATTGCTCGAAAGGTTCCATAAGTTTTACAATTTTTGCCATAGTTGTTAGTGTTTAAAAGGTTAATAAAAAAGGTTGATTACTCGCCACCTTCGGGGGTGTTAGCCGCTGCTTTCGCTTTCGCGAACTCGGCTGCGAAGATGTAGCCGTTGAGGGACTTGTAGCCTGCGGGGTAGCTCTTGAAGGCGGCTGCGTAATCCGCTTTCTCGCTCTCGGTGAGAGCTTTGATGTTCATACGCGTGGTCTTAAAGAGGTTGCGTTGGGCTACTTGGTTCTCGGTCGGCTCCCCGGTATACGGGTTACAGATCTTGCCGGTGTACTTGGTACCGTAGCGATTTGCGAAGTAAGTGTCGCTATGCATGCAGACCTTACCGCTAAGGGACTTAATCAAGTCCATAGGAGTGTACTTTGCCATAGTTTTTGTTTTTGGGGTTAATAATAAGGTTAGTTATAAAAAGGTGCACCGCGACCCAGTTTTTCTGAATCACGGTGCAAAATTACAACATTTCTACGGGTGCCTTTTCAATTAACAGCCATCCTTATCGAAAAATAGCAATCAATCGTCATCTTTATACATCAATATCAAAGATTTCGCAAATACGTTTTACCTTATCCGGAGGGATTAATCCTCGCGGTTTTAATTGGAGTTCAGGATGATCCCGAAGCCAGTTATTTAAGGTTTGAGCACTTACACCCGCTTTGGCTGCAAGTCTCGTGCGAGTCATGGCTTTCATAGGCGTTGATAGTGATTAGGTGAGACTTTACGAATTAATCCCGCTTGAGTCCAACGAGAAAGAACCATAGCAATACTTGTTGACTGTCCATTACGAGCACGCATAGCCATAAGGTCGGCACGAGAAAACTCTTGAGGCAAGGATGCCAACAGATTACGTACTGCTCCGCGGCGTTCGGATTCCGCGATATACCGGTTAGCGACTTGTTCGAACTTATCGCCAAAGAGTTGCATCTGGTTGCGGAAGATATACTCCGCTACCCAAAGGGCAAAATCCACGGCTGCTTGTTCCTTAGCTTCGGCCTTAGCAGAATGATTGGTTCGTTTGGCGGAGCCATTCATTAGGGCGGCGAGGTAACCTGCACGGAAGCCCATGACGGCTGCACGTTTACGGATGGTGTCGATGGCACGGGAGTCATTCTCGATAGCCACTTGTTTCTTCTCGATGAGCCAACGAGCGATGGCTTCATCAATAGCGGAACAGTGGATTTTCCCCTGAGCCATATCGAGCATACGCGCCATACGGATGATGTCGTTTTCCTCCGTTTGGGTGTAGGGTTGGAAGTCGGGAATGTCCGTACCGAACATATCGGGCAACTGAGCAAACGCAAATCGGGTTACTAAACCATCCTCTACATCCTTGAAGAAACGGTACATTCCACCCGGGGTGCCGGTGAGGAGAAGGTTGTAATAGACGGGCACGTTTGCGCTGAAACTATTGTCGGACATGTAATTCTGGCCATACTTGGCATTGTCGAACCCTAAACGATAGATATCCGATTTCTGCGACCAGACGCCCGCACGCTCCGACTTGACAAGGGTGTCGATTTCCTCCCCGATCCCGATGAGGTGTTTGCCTTCGGAGTAAGAGAGCAGTTGGAGCAGTTTAGCAATGGAGATGTTGATACCATTGTTACGCGGACAAGCGCGAGGGTTCTCGGGTTGCATCTTAGCGTTCTTGGCAGCACGGAGTTTGTCCTTATACTCTTGTTCCTTCTCGCGTTCGACCTCGTCTTGCTCATCGATGGGTGTGAGCAGGAGGTTGACGGGACGGCGGATGAAGGACTTACCCGTAGCCGCGGGAGCCGTGATGCAAGACATAAACGAGAACGAGTGTTCCTGGTGGTCTAAGTAATCAAAACGGACTCGGGTGGCCAATGCACCAAGGACGGGCAGTGACGCGATAACCATGGCCGGTCGAAACTCGTCAGGTAATCGGTGGCAGATCGTCTCCAGGACTTTGGGCAGTTTGGGCAGCGGAAGGTCGTCGCACGAATAAGCGGCTTTATGTTCCGCCTCCTCAGACGCGCTCGTACTTGCCTTAGCGGCAGTGAGGGCACGGGTGATGATGTCGGGCAGGTCGGCTTTACGCGGGCGATTGACTGCGGAGGTGATGATGGAACGGCGTTCTTGTACACTGAGTCCGAAGTCGGGCAAGATGGCAAGAAGTTGTTCGGGATTGAAGTCGCAGATGTAACGCGCATAACGCACGAGCGTAAAATAAAAGGTGTTACGTTCGCCTATTTCGGGGCTGCCGCCTAACAATGTCACTAACTCCCGAATGATGTCCGCATAAGGGGTACCACGGTAAGCGAGGGCAATCGGTTTTGTCGGTTGTTCCTGACCGCTACGCTGTTCCGGGTTTATTGCGGGAGTGCCGGGGGCGTTTTGTACATTGGCAAAGCGAGTGGCAGTGGCTTTAGCGGTTTGCTCATCGGGGAACTCGAGTCCGGTTTCGTCGAGGTAGAGGACGTAAGAGAGAGGGACAAGGAAAGAAGCCCTTGCGAGGTCTTTAGTTGAAGCATCAAAGGTTGGGATAGAGAAAACCTTTGCGATGCGTTCTTGGGCTGCTTGGATGGATTCTCCTTCTTCTCGTTCGAAGACAAGTCTGAGTCCGTGACCAGACGGAGTAATCGTAACGAGATAGACTCTATGAGTGCGGAGACGATCATCAGTAAAACCATTAAACACATCAGTGGGATTTTCCACATCGTCAATGTCAAGCATTGCCAGACCGGACGGAATAGCATTTTGATTTTTGCGTTCATTGTTCAAGAAGCTTTGTGAATGATAGGCTGCTACGGGAAGTTGTTTTTTGAGGAGAGATATTTCTTCCTTATCCTTCCCGTCGAGCAGTTTGATTTGGTCACAGACGGATTGAACCTCGGGACTGGCCGCGAGGGCTTTCCAACGCTCTACCGAGCAAGGAGTTGCCTCCTTGTCGGTAATGCGGGTTTGGATACAAAAGCGTGGGATACTCATAGCGTTGTGATGTTATGGGTTTCGATAAAATCGGCACATTTCTCGGTTTGTTCGAAGAAGTTGTCGAGGATTTGTGGAGTTTCCATTCCCGCGCTAGGGAGAGACACGACTACGGTGAGCCGGTTCTTGGTTAACGACAATCGGGAATAAGCGGGCACCATCTTGGGTGCAGATTTTTTAGATTTACTCATAGTTATCTTATTAATAGGTTAAACATTTAGTAGTCGATGCGCCAGGCCTGGATGTCGTTGAAGAGCGCAGTGTTGTCCTTGTTAGGATGCGTCTTGAACTTAATGTAGGCGGTAGCTTGTTGTCCGACTTGTCCGTTAAAGGATTCTGCCAGATCATTGGAGAGCGTAACCTCCATCGATTGTGGGAACTCCTCTACGGTTTTCAATAATACTCGACGACGAGAGAAGGGTCGTCCGTCTTGCGTGGTGAAATGTTCAACTTCACCTACTTTTTCGATAATTCCATTAAATGTGTTCATAATCTTATTTTTTAAAAGAACGGCTCCCACCGGGTTCCCCAACCCTTTTTCAATCCTCCGGGCTGAAGTTGGGGTGATGACGTCCAGCGGATTGATTGTTATTCATTAACAGGTGGGAGCCGTTGCGTTTTCACAAAATAATATACAAGAAAAATACCATACCAAATATTCGAACTAAACCATAGAAAAATCGATTCAGCGAATTAGAATTTCGAGTTAAACAGTCTCGATTTCTTGCTCGGGTTGGTCTTTTAGGGCTTCCTCCAGATTATGGTAAATGGTATGCCAACGCTTTAGATCATTCGAATTATCTTCTAAATGACCATTATCTTCTGCCGCTTGCCAAGGAAACGGGTCGGCAGTAATATGATTAGCAGCTACTCGGAGTTGATCTAACGTAGGACGGCCGATGCGGAACGGTACTTGGAGTTCGTCCATTAGATTAAGGAAACGCGTATGTGCGCATTGGTTCTTATTAGGTTTTAGATAGCCTAACTCGATGAGGGTTCGCTCAACGAAGTAATATTCGTCGGGGAACATGATAATAGGATTCTTCACGTCTACCGTGCGGAGGCGTTGAATGGTGATGAGTGCTTGGCGCAGCTTCTGCGCTTGTGCTTCTTCGAGATGAAAGTTTGTTCTTTTCATTTCCGTAAGAGTTTGTGTTCGGCTCCTGTTTGGTGAACGACGTCGTTTCAATGTTCCGGAACAAGACCTACAAAAACCTCACGGGTTAATAAATAAGTTATTTGTTTCTACTATACATATAAAGTATTGTTTGAGGTTTACTTTTCAAATTCGAGTGCAAAGGTACAACTTTTTTTTTGATTAAAAAAGGCATAAATTTTTCCCTTAAAAAGCGGCAAAAAATAATGCCTAAAAAAATACCCTTGCATCGAAATCGAGTGCAAAGGTACAACAAAGTTTTAATATGTGCAAGAGCCAAGGCGAGCTCTGGAAAAGAAGCGGAAAGAATAAGGAAAGATTATGGAAATTATTAATAAAAGGCATTTCGATAAGCCTTTTGAAAGGTGTCTAAGTGGTATGATAATCTATATCGCTCTTTAAAATAGGAATATATGCTTGGTACCGATTCATTTCGGAAATCAAGATATTTATTTTTCTCATAATTAGATAATAAGTTACAAAAGCGTTGTGCAGATTGTTGAGAAGCCCTTTTCAAATCAAGCTCAATTTCATCACGCGGTTTGGGGGCATTGGGGATAATATATGTACAATAAGTGGCTTCGGAATTGACGATTGAAGGTTCTTGTGCATTGCTATTACCTGAAGTCACAAATATCTCGATTCCTTTTCGCCATTTCTTAAGATATTCATAATTATTAATGAAGTCTTCGTATGACATGCTATCAAAATCACGATGCTTAATACCATGCAGTACACCATTTTCGATAGATCCACAATCTTTGAAGAATGCATAAAAGATATTCCATACGATATCAGCAACAGCCGCAAAACACTCCTCTCTATCCGCAGAATATAACATGTTGATATGATTATCCGGATGCTTATCAATATATTCTCGTAACCACTGATATACGGCTTCCGGAGTTAGACTCTCTTCGTCGATACCCGGCTCTATTGCATAGACATCTTCGAAGGTAAATTGAAAATGATTATATTTGGATCTATACAACCAGAATTTCTTATAGCTTTCACTTTCTATGAATTTATAGCACATAAAATTGAAATCATAGAACTCCTTATCGTGTTGAGGCATCCAATATCCGTGAGCTAAAAGGGATCGCATTTTATTCTTCTCTATCTGCTTTTTACGCGCTTCTTCTTTGTCGTAAATCAACTGCTCCATAAATTTACCAAGATTTGTTTTTTCACTGAAGATTTTATCGTCAATTAACATATGTCGATAATTAGTCCGAGGCATTTCGGCAAAATCTCCATGATATTGGTCATACCGACTTTGTTGAATATTCTCAGAGATAAGACGTGCACATTCTTTTTCAATAAATTCAGTGTTATCCCAATTTGGCCATAACGTTTTAATATTTCTTTGTAAAAACAATAATAATTTAATCCTTACTCCTCGATTAAAGAAACGATGACAAATAGTTTCTAATTTATTGTTCTTCACAACTTGATTGTAATCATATGGCATCCCTCTGTCCCGTTTAACCTTATAATCCACAAAATTATTGGCAAACAAACTCCAATCAACCTCATAATAATCATAAATATATTCCTCATCAAGAAGATTTATTAAAATATCGAAGAGAGGAACGTCTTTGTATTGATTATAGTCCTGGTTTTGAAGTAATAATAATTGATCGTGAAAGAAATTAAAATCGTATTTCATAATAATGTTCCGCATGGTATGCGGGGCTAAGTAAACAATAGTTGATTTGTGACTGCAAAGGTACTGCTTTTTTTGATATACGCAAACAATTTGCAAAAAAAACGGCAAAAGACTTTTGCCGAGAGACGACGTTGTACGAGAGACCCGCATACAATGCGGGAGAAACAGAACAAAAACAAAATGATACGATTATTAAGAATGGGACAAAATGTATATGTTGCTGAGGGGTTGCTTATCCCTTGCTTATCCCTTGCTACTGACCTCGGTATTATCTCGATGAAGAAAGTGTACGATTATTAAGAGGTACGGGGGGCGATGTATGGTGCAGATCGCGCCAACATATTTTTTCGTGTTATAATGTGATTTTGTTATAGTGTGGAAAATCACATTATCACATTATAACATAACTTTGTGAGTCGATTGGTGGGTGACCAGAAATAATATATAATATATATACTATAATATTATAACCCCATACCCCCCTATTTTTTTGTTTTTATAAATGTCCGTTTTTGTAATTTTGGTTACACAAATACCATCTACACTGTTTTTTATGTTATAGTGTTAATTTGTGAAAACACTACCTGTCCTCACGGATGGGTAGTGCGTGGTTTTGGGGCAAGGAGGATTAATTATTCATTCCATACCGAGTAATACGTATCACTATCCTCTCTGGAAGCCATCTGCAGATAGGTTGCTTCGGAGTAATGTTTGTGCAGGCACTCATCGCAGACCCTCAATGGTCTATGCCTTTTTCAAGCAAATACCCTTCCTTCTCTTCGGGCGATTTACCTTTGAGTTGCTCCTCCAGTGATGATATGTATGCAAGGGATAAACGCATGATAGTCTTACGCCGTTGTCTTGTTGCTGATTTCCATTAATTGTCCAAGTGTCGTGTCTCTATATGTATCCCATATAGGCAAGTGTATCAGCATATAATCGCTGAGAAGTTGTTTGACAAAAACTACTTCAAACACCAAACGAATATCATTTGGATCGTTATCCGGCTGTCCTTCTTTTCGGGTGCCAAGGCGAGCAATCTTGATATAGTATAGGTCACGAATGCCCTTGTTCTTGATATAGGGCATAAAGTAGTATAACTTGTTCAAAGCGACCGTTGATGGGAACTTCTTCCCTGTATAATAGATTTTCGCAGAGCCATCAAGGAAATGCTCCATATTATCACTTTTAACAAGGGAAATAAGAAGATTCTTGGTTGGGTCTAAATCGGTATCAGGAATAGAATTGTTGTTGACAATTAGGTCGGGATAGATTTCTTTTATTTGAGAAAAATTTAACTCTTTGAATTCTACTTTTGGTGTAGCACTAAAATTAACATCTCTACATTCATATGCAATATGGTGCCTATCTAATGTTTCGCGAATACTAATCGCGATATGATACGCTAAATTAACCGGGACAGCATTCCCAATCATCTTGTAACCAATATTTACATCATCATAAACAAAATGAAATTTGTCTGGGAAAGTTTGTATTCGAGCTGCTTCTCGTACCGTTATTCTCCGATATTCATGCTCATGCCCGGGTGCAAATATTTGTTTGTTTTCATCAATTCGAATCATCCGAGGAGCTTGTGGATGTAATTGACTTTGACGTCCACTAGCTTGTACCGTGAATCCTTGTTCTTCCCATGATCGAACGCGGTTCCGAGACATAAAAATAGATGAAAAACCACTAACAAAGTACTCATGATTGTCAATATAACAAGTTTTACCATTAGTATGGTTGTGCTCCCGCGCCGGTATAGCATTATTCACTAAATCACCAATAGCCTCTTTCAACGTTATTTTTTCTTTAAGAGGTTTTGGATATTCATAGTCATCTATATGTAGATCCTTTCGAAAGCCAACATAAAAGACTCGCTCTCTATCTTCTGGCACCCCATAATCTGCGGCATTTAATAATTTTAGATAAACATTATATCCATATTCGCCAGCATTACGGAAAGCATCTAGAAAAGACTCAACCGCTTCTTTATTACGAGGAGCTAGCATACCAGAAACATTCTCTGCAACGAAAAACAATGGCTGGGTTGCATTAAGTATTCGGATATAATCATGAAACAACTGACCTCGCGGATCGTTGATTCCTCGTTTTGCGCCACCTTCACTCCATGATTGGCAAGGAGGACCTCCAATAATGCCATCTATACCCGTCGGGAATTTAGAAGCATCTACATTACGAATATCACCTTCGATTAGATGAACTTTTGGAAAATTATATCGGAAAGTAGGACATATCTTTGGGTCAAACTCATTTGCAACAGCAGTAGTAAAACCAGCATTATGAAAGCCCAAATCTAAACCACCCGCTCCACTAAACAAACTTATAAGTGCCATTATCTAACGTAATAAGTAATCAATTTTGATTTTTTACTAACTAACGTATCCGGATCTGCAATCTGAATATCTTGTATTTTTAAAGCGGGATTCTGTTTTGCTATATTTTCAAGAGTCGCTTTATGAGGGTCTAAGTTGAATTTCTTACAATCCATTAAAGCTACAAAATTAAAGGAACGCTTATTGTCAAAATCTACCAAATTAGAAATTTGATTAAGAGGGTTCTTAACAAGCCACATTCCACGAACTCTCAATGATGTAAATTGAAGAGGATCTACTCCGTTTAATCTCCCCAATTCATTAGTAGTTACGCTCTCTTCTCCTGTTACGGCTTCCCTAATTTTATTTTCTACATTTTCATAGAATTTTCTGTTAGCAGCAAATTCTGATCCATAAACAAAGGACATAAACGAAAGCCTTTTCCCCTCAGGAACAACTCCAAACACATAAAGCATATCCTTTTCTGTCCAGTTTTCATTTTTGAGTGCTCCTGGTAATAGTTTTGGACTATCAGCAAACAATTTGTTTTTGGGATAACTACTGTTAAACTGATATTCTGTTGCTATCTTTTCTGTTTTCTTCACCTCAATAGCATCTCCACCTTTTATAATATAATCGGGGGAATAATTATTTGCATGTAAACAAGAAAATGTTTCATCTATTTTCTTGCGATAATTTTTTACATTTGTTTCGAATAAATTATCAGAAAATAAATTCATAACATAGTCTTCAAAAGGAACGCCATTGGCTTGTACAATATTATTCCCTTGCAAACGAAGAGACGAGTTTAAGGAATATGCATTCCTATCTACAATGTCGATAATCACATCAATAACAGTTCTCATAGTAATTCTATTTTATATTTTCTTTTTTCTCTCAAAAGGGCAACGCCCGGTAGTGCCCCATGGCCGACCAAAGCCCAACACTACCAAGCATATGTTGCCCGGTATAAAAGCGAGTTGACTGACCTCGATTGGTCGTTTATGGGTACCAGTCAAATCGTGTTACTATCCATCAGCAGCCACCGCTGCCGAAATGCACTCAGTGGTCCAAAAAAATCCAACTATTCGCAATCCCATCTATGCGATCACAGTCGGACTCGTCTCGTCCATCTTCATCTTTCCTTATCACCGAAGCGATGGGGTAAATGCCGTCATCTTCTGTCCCCGTCAGGTTCTCGGCTATTTCTGCCTTATACTCCATTTCGTCTCGGTCCAAATAAATGTGAAGGACCGGATTCTCATAACTCTCCGGGTACGCAAGGTACTCGTTCACTGCCTCGTCAATCCTATTGGCAAAGGCTCTAATGTCTTGAATTTGTGCCATCGTCGTAATCATCTAAGGATTGGAAGAAAGTTTGCAAGTTCTCCTTCAATACTAGTAATATACTCATCCGGATTCTCAATCGCCTCGACAGCCGCCATCATCTCATAAGCTTGCTTGCGAGAGGGGAGGTCTGTCGTTCCTCGTTTCCAAGACATATACGGTTCAAACACTTGGGGAATCTTCCCATCATCGAAAGCGGCTATCATTTCAGCCGTGAAAGCATCTTGCCTTTCAAATTCATTGTTAATCATAACTTGGTCGTTTATGGGTTAATTATCTTCTTTTTTCTCTCCAAATCAACTTTGCGCTGCAAAGTTACTACTTTTTTCTCATATACGCAAGAAAAAATATTTTTTAGTGGTTAGATTCTTGTTCTATAGCATTTGGTATATATCCTTCCAACAAGTTGTCGGGATTTTTATGCTACTCTCATTTTTTGAGGACCTCCTTCTGTTTGAACCATAAGGGTAGGTACAATTTGTACCCATCCTTTTGCTAATTCTGGATCTCTTAATTTCAGTCTCTTTACATATTGCTTAGGATCTGTACTATCCGTTAAGACGGCAACAACATCTTCCACTACAAAATACCATTGCTCATCTTCCTCATTCCATGTAGAACGAATCTGCCTGCCCTCAAACAACTTAATGTGATTAGGTTGAGCCAATAAAAGATCCTGTTTTCCTTCGTTTCTCATATCTTATCTTTTTATCTTTTTTCTCTCCAAATCAACTTTGCGGGTGCAAAGTTACTACTTTTTTCCCATATACGCAAGAAAAATATATTTTTTAGTGGTTAATCATCCTTCAGCATTTCTGTTAATTCTTGCATTTTATGTTGCAATAGAGCCTTATCTGGAAGCTTTAGTTCATACTCAGCAACCATCGTAGGGGACAAACTACGACTAAGTGCATATTCAACCACGTCGTTGTCTTTACTCTTACAAAGTAATACTCCAATACTTGGATTTTCGAAAGGTTTCTTTACATCACGATCTAATGCTTCTAAATAAAAATTAAGTTGCCCTAGATGTTCAGGCTTGAATTTTTCCGTCTTTAATTCAAAAGCAACCAAACAACGAAGTTCGCGATGGTAGAACAACAAATCTATACGAAAATCACTATCCCCTACTTGCAAATGGAATTCGTCTTTAATGTGTATGAAGTCCTTCCCTAATTCCAAAATAAAATTGCGCATTTTCTCCAATAATACTTTGCGCATATTATTTTCAGGCTTACCATTGGACTCTCCTACAAATTCTAACACATACTGGTCTCTAAATATGTTTTCTGCTTGAGGCGCGATTTCTCTCATCACTGCTGAGAGTTTTGGCTTTGCTACTACAGATCGTTCAAAAAGAGCACTATCTATTTGTCTATCCAATTCACGAGAAGATAATCGTTCTTTTTTACAAAGCTGCATATAAAACACTTTCTCTTCTTCCTTTTTACAACGAGACATAATGGTTAAATTATTAGTCCATGTAGTTTCTCTCACCAATGATGAGAGAATTGGATTTGCATCCTTATATGTTTCGTAGAATTGTTTCATTCTCCATAAGTTTTGTTTGGAGAAACCATCTGTATTCGGCTCTTGCCGACGAATATAGGTTGCTAATTCTTCCACAATCGATTTACCCCAAGAAGCCGTCTCAACTTGATAACTAATATATTCTCCAATATGCCAATATAGGTCTATTAAAGTTGTATTAACTACAGAATAAACCCGTTGTTTGGCGGATTGGATCATACCTAAAACTTCCTCAAATTGGGGATTGCTTGTTCGTTTTGAAATCTGTATCTCCTTTTGTGTCATCATATGGTGATTATTTAACTATGTTATATAACAATCTATTTATTGTTCTTGATGTTCATTCTTCTTTTTCTCTCCAAATCAACTTTGCGAATGCAAAGTTACTACTTTTTTCTCATATACGCAAGAAAAAATATTTTTTAGTGGTTAGTTTCTTGTTCTATAGCTTGAGCAAAGAGATCAAAGTCGGAAGTGTAAATCGCATCTTGGATGACACGATATTTCTCGAACTCTGACTCTGCATAGGTTTGGGCTTCAATGTGAGAAATTGTTCCACTATCCGTAAGTATTTTTTCGTTGTTAAACTCCAAAAAAGCATCTAAACGCTTTGCCCAATCTTCCATAGTCATCGGAATATGCTTTTCCGCTTGACGCTTAGCATAGTCCAAGTACATACTCACTAATTCGTTCATCCCCTGTATCTCCGGCTCTGTGAGGTAATTCTTAGCAATAATAACATCTGCCTTTACAATCTTTCCGTTAGGAGCTTTTTTCCAAGTAGTCAAGCCCATATGCTCCTTATCTGCGTCGGCGCGCTCTTTTATAACTTCGGCAGCAGTATGCCCATGAATGGCGTAATGCATCTTATTCTGCACCGAAGCAAAGAACTGCTGCGTAAGAGGAGAATTAACATCATAGTCGTATGCTGTCATATAGATATCCGTCACCTTTTGGTAGAAGAGCCTTTCGCTCGCGCGAATCTCGCGTATCTCATCCAACAGATGGTCAAAATAAGCATCACTGAAGACTTGCCCATTCTTGAGACGCTCCTTATCCAAGACATATCCCTTCGTGGAGAACTCATGTAATACCCTTGTCGCCCATTGACGGAATTGCGTTGCGCGAATAGAATCCACACGATAACCCACGGAAATAACCATATCAAGGTTGTAAAAAGGTTGTTCCCTAATAACTTCACGCACACCTTCCATTCGAACTTGTCGGATTTTCCGACAGGTTGCCTTTTGTGATAATTCACCTGTAGAATATATATTTTTAATATGCTCCACGATGGTTGTGCGCCCCTTATCAAAAAGGGTCGCGATACCTTCTTGAGTTAACCAAATAGTTTCGTCTTCGATACGGACGTTTATTCCATCTTCCGAATGTTGCTTGGTAAAAATCAAAAAATCAGAAGTACTATTTCTAATTTGCAATTCCTGATTCATCATACTATCTAGTTTTTTGTCATTAGTGGTTAGTCGTTAGTTCTAGTCATTATTTTTTCTCTCCAAATCAACTTTGCGAGTGCAAAGTTACTACTTTTTTCTCACATACGCAAGAAAAAAATACGATTTGCAAGCAAAACTTAAAAGATTACGGCCAATTTTAATACCGCATACCCAATCATACCGAAAATAATCGCAATGCAGCAAATAGCCAAAAATGTGTTTTCTCGTTCCATAATTCTTTGATTTTTTAATTTCCGCTGCAAAGGTACAACAACCGACTGCCAACTTTAGGCAGTAGGTAGGGGGAAATGCACAAAAAAAATCAAACAAACACAAAAAAAAGAGACCTCATTGGAGGTCTCTTTTGTTGCCTAACCAGGACTCGAACCCAGACAGACAGAACCAGAATCTGTAG
>JAZQOG010000079.1:0-22703 GCA_045627765.1 Paludibacteraceae bacterium
CATCATGCTCGCTAAAATGTAATAATTGACCTACTGCATAAGGAGCCATACCTGATAGACTTAACTTAACTGCTTTTAACTTGTCTTCGACTGTAGTCATAATTCTTAAAATTTTGTGTCTAACTTTTTGGGGGCACTACACTATATTCTCATCTTTGTAAACAAACCAAGGTGTGTGTACACAAAAAACTACAGGTCGTTTTTCATCAATATATGAACTTACCTTGGAAACATATACAGAGTCATCTAGATTCGACCAGAAACCAAATTGCTGAAGAGTTTGAGCCTTTGTAAGTTGTGCGCACAAATGTGTGCCATCACCAACCACAATCGTATTATCTATAGCGCCATACTCATCAAAATCGGCAGACAACTGATTGAGATAATCATCCGCATACTTAGGGATAAAGATATGATGATAGAGCGGTTGCGTTCCAAACACTTTGCCTTGAAATAAGGATTTACTCCCTATAGGATTAAAGCAATACGTAATCATCACAAAACCGCATAAAACAACCATAGATGGATATAAATACTTAATCCATGAAAGATGATTCATATACAATCCAACCATTATAGGAATAAAGCACAAATAAATCGGGAAAAGTTTCAGCCAAGCCGTATCAGAACCAAGAGGAACGACGCAACCAACACACAAGAAGGATATTGCAACAAATATCCCCAACGGATTTTTAGTCTTTGCCGATTGAATAATAACATAGATGGCAATTGCAATCGTAATAGATGATAAGAAATAATGCAATTTCATATTATACCAATCCTTCCAACTGAAAGTATAGTATAAAAATAATCCCAATAGAATCGCCAACACAAGCGACAACACCCAACGTAACCACTTGCTTTTGAATTTACCTACCCCATAATATAAAAATCCCATAGCCAAAATAATCGCCACCCAAAGAAGGATATTCATGCCCTTATTAATTAGTGTCATTATCATCAATGATAATGCATGATCCCCCGAGGCTTGAGAAGAAAATCCTTCAGTAAAACCGGATAAGGACATATCTACTCCTAAAAGAAAATAAAGTAGTCCGGTAAAGAGTACGGAGCCCAAGAGGAGGACACTCTCGTCCACAATAATTAGTTTACTCTCTTGATGTTTTATAGCTCCATAAATAGGCAAAATCATACTGAGGAAAAGTAGTACCACTACATTTGGAAAACGTGTTACAATAGCCATTGCAACAACGAGCGGAACCGCATAAAGCCATCGTCTATCGCGTAAATATAGAATCCAAAATGTTGCTAAAACAGAACATAAGAAGACGGATAACGTTCCCGGACTATACTCTTGAAATATGCCATAGCCCAACAAACAATAACATATCACCAACCAATGTAGGTTTTGCGTCCGTTGCTCCTTGGCTAATAGGCAACAATAGGGAATCGCTAATGCTGCAATACTAAGGAGCCATCCTAACAATCGCATCGTGAAGACAGACGCGCCAAAAACATGTATCCATGCTGAGCCAAGTGCAATTGCCCCAATGGTCATAAACCCGGTGTGATATTCTTTACACAATCCCATCCAATAGAACGGATCCATATGATTTCCAAAGCCTGCAACAACAAATAGAAATGTGAAGGCGATGGAAAACAATAAAAACAACCGAGTTAAGATTAAATATGTATTTTTTTTATTCATTTCAAACTTTGTTTTAATCTACGCTTATACTCTTTATACAATATATATATACAATCAATCGGGAATTGTATTATTTCTGTACGAATCAAAGCATGATACAAATCCATTCTTTGCATTTTTCTATATGTATCAAGAGACCACAATACCGTATCCCTCCAATATTGCTGCGCATTTGGTTCGCGATTTGCCCCATATATCTCGTCAGCACTTTGTAATTCAAACTGACATGAAGAAATAGCAGTTAGGCTACTCGAAACCCCATAGCCGGTCGAATTATATACCCCAATGACAGAATTCATTAAGTAGCCCTTTCCTGCACGTAGAAGATGATAAATCATATATGTATCCCGAAAAGATGAGTATTTTGGATTCTTCGCCCAATTCACGTCATACATAGAAGCGCGCCACATCATTGTCAATGGCTGAGTAATCCAACTCTTAAAAAACATAGACAGAGATATGTCAACACCAACATCGTTAGGTTTGAGCCATTTATCACAAGCAGTATCTCTTACCATTTTTTTATTTTCTTTCCATAGGCAAAGCATACATCTACAAAAGCATACGCTATAATCCGGATGACTCTCCAAAAAATCCACCTGTTTCTGCAACTTCAGCGGGTCGGTCCAATAGTCATCCCCTTCGCATATAGCGATGTATTTGGCACCGGTAGCAGCGATAGCCTCGTCCATTATTCGTTCTATACTACCATCGTGTTTACTGTATTGGTTCTCCGTTTCGTAAATCGGATGAATGATATCCGGATACTTCTCCGCATATTGACGCAAAATAGCAGCCGTACCATCCGTAGAAGCATCATCATGAACGATGGCCACAAACGGGAAGTTCGTTTTCTGCATCACAAACCCTTCCAGCGCGTCCGCTAGATATTTCTCGTGATTATAAGTGATGCATCTAATTGTAACTAAATATTTCTGTTGATTTTCCATAATTTACAAATTCGCGACAAAGATACGGAAAAAAAATGAAACTACCAAATTATTTTTATAATTTGCAACAAAATTGCGGATTCTAGTGAAAAAACTTACAAATTATCTCCAAACACTATCTTTCGTATGGGTTTCGGTAGTCTTATTATGCAACGGAGATGCTACAGCTGTTGATTCGGTTGGGATAGTGTTTTTATAACATAATTGATTCGGTTTTGCCCCCAGCGGGCATAGTTCCAACTACTATCGTTCTACTAGCGATACAGATATACGATTTAATGTGCTTTGTAAGGGGTGGGATTGCGGGTTGGTTAGTAAATGCTGATAGTTAATCTATTTTGTAGCCATTTTCTCAACATTTGCTAACTCCACAACATTATATTGCGGTCCATAACGAAACCTAATATATTCTGTGTCATTATCTTTGAAGAGTTGAACACGTGCTATTAATTCTTCTTTTGATTTTACACCAAAAGCGACCTTAAATTTTTCAAAATAACTTTTGGATTCCGCACGAGCAAAAACTTCAAAAGGCTTAAGGATATATGTATTCGCACCATATATGAGTAAGCTAGGATGCCAAAACCATGCCCTAACATCACGTTTATAATTTATCAATGAATAAAAACACAGAAAGAAATCTGCTTGACATAAATCTCTATTTCGAACGATTGGATTATCATCGGCTCTATGATATAGTTTTTTCCCTGTAGGAGAATACAGCTTATTTTGTTCGCGTTGATTAAGAACATCTAAAAAATTAAGATAACACCGAAAACGTCTAAAGTCATACGTTGGTTCATAAGCAGACTCATCCTCATCATAATATATATAACTCAACACATTGTGAAGAATTTCAAATAATTCGTTCTTAAGCAAAACTGCGATAAAGAGCAAATACAACTCCATAAGAATGAATTTGAAATTTTCCTCTTCACAATCATAAGGATATGAATGTCCACTTACGGCTTTGGTATACTGCTTAACTTGTTCAAAAAAGCGATTAATACACGATATATTCGCTTCAGACGGATTATATTGGCATACCCGACTAACAACCTCAAGCCATTCATTTCTATATGGACATAAGTCATCTATACTTTTATCAATCTCTTTAAGAAAATCTCCCTGTCCATCATATATCACTCTAAATTTTTCAAGGTTTTGAGTGAATGTTTCCAAATAATCTTTTAAACACCCGGTCGCATTGCTCCTTCCGTTTTGGAACGCATCCATAACCCGTTTATAACTTGAAGATGTTCCTAAGGTTAGTTTAGCGTTTTCTATAATATAATCAGGGACTTTACCAATTGACGGTTTCACATATAAGGGGCGATTAAATATCCAACGTACGAGTTCTTCAAACTTTTCCGTGTACTTTGTTTGATCCGTAAAATCAATATACTTTCTTGATGTATAATAAATTGGAAGATATGGTTTCCCCGTTTCTTCATTCTTTTCAAAAGCGGCTACAACAAACTTATTTTCTTCTTGTTGTTCATAAACTTTCCTTGATATTATCTGAGCCTCTGTCCCTACTCCACCTTTCCGTTTGTCGGATTTTTCAGAATACATCTTATCACATATAATTAGTACTTTTGAGATTGACGAATCAGAGACCATTTTTTCCATAAATTTATCCGCATCTTGACCTTCTTTAAGATCCCATTTATCCAAAATAATATCTACTCCATTCTCACACAATTCTGTAGCTATGTCCAACACCCATTGTTCAAACTCGGGAGTTGTCCAACTGTAAGATATAAAAACTCGCGGTGTATCCATATTTCTATTTACTTGGATGTATTTAGCTTATCAGCATTCTTGTTTTTCTTTTATTCGAACCCATCCTAATTTCCTACCCTATCGGCATACATAGCATTGGCTGAGCGTGCTTAAGATGCAAATATTTTTTGATCTGCGCTCTCTTAATCATTCCAACAGCTACCGTTCTTAATTTGTAAGCAGCACAATAGAGGTATATGTTTTGACTTACATAACCAGTATCTATACAAGCATAACGGAATCTCTTTACAAATTGCCACCACTTATAAGATTTCATTTTAGCATAGTTTGCAACAAGACATATGATATATGAACTTTTACCGACAAATTCTTGCTTTGCAACTTTAGTTCTGATATCTTCATCATTGACTGCTATTAATTGGTTACAAACATAATCATATAAATAGGTTCCATCTTTAGATAACACATACACATCTATCTCTTGATGATTTCTTGCCGATGGAGCGGTTCTCCATAACCGACCATCTTCACCGATAGCATTAACCCCATTGGCACACCATAGAATGTTCGATATATCTTGCAAAGTCAAATCGGTATTTTTCAATTTACGCAAAGATCGCCGCTTGTTCAATGCCTTATGCAAAGAAACATCTTCCATTTGGCAAGGTAGTAATTGTATATTTTCCATAACTAAAATTGTTGATTATTTTTTACCTTGGTTGTGCAATCTATACATAATTTTCCGTCTATATCTTTCATACGACAACGCAGTATGGCAGTATGTGACTCAGCATCTATCTCTTTCACTTTGAAAGTCATTGTATAAGTTTGACCCACAAAAACAGGACGCACAAAAATAAAACTTCGTTCAAGATTAATAGTTCCCTTACCAGGGAAGGTTACGCCCAAAACTTTTCCAAACATAGATGCAGCCAGCATACCATGAACTATAGGCGAAGGATACCCTCCTTTGCTTAAAGCGGCATTTGCATCAGTATGTATAGGATTATCATCCCCCGTAATCTCAATAAACTTTTGCTCCATTTCTTGAGTAAAAGTTACATTTTCTTGATATGAGTCTCCGACATGTAACATTATTCTTGTAAAAAATCTTCTGGCTTGTTAATTATACCTTCTTCGAATATCTCAGTAGATTCAACAATTGGGTAGATATCCTTAATATTTAATTTAATGGAACTTACACCCCAACTTAAACCCACTCCAAATCCTGCCAATAAGCATGCAATTTCTTTATCTTCTTTGTCATTTCCATATCGGTCACAAATGGCTAATGGAATTGAAGGAGCAGAAGTATTTCCAAATCTATCAAGGCATAAAGGCATTTTATCAAAGTCAATCTTTAATTTCTTTGATAACATTTGGTGTATAAAACGATTAGCTTGGTGAAATGCAAAACAATCGTAATCTTCAACAGTAGTTCCAGTTTGAGCAAAAAACTCCTTGATTGTACGAGGAACATCAGAGATTGTAAACGAGAACACATCCTCTCCGTGCATGTGTGTATTATACAAGGAACGGATATTTCCATCGTCAAAAGAAAATTCTTCCTTAGTTGCATCAGGATTACGCATGCCTCCTGCCGGAGCGATAATTGCCTGATAACCATTACCATCTGTTTTTAATATACCTTTTATATCGCAAGGTTCATCCGTTTTCTCTAATAAAATCGCGCCACCACCATCACCAAAGAGCATTGCCACAGATTTATCACGAGGATTACATAATTTTGATACAGTTTCTCCGACTAACAAAAGAGCTTTTTCGATATCAGAAGACTGCATCATGGAGCAAACCACCTGCAAGCCATACACAAACGCAGAACATCCTAAATTGATATCATAAGCAGCGCAATTTTTCGACAAACCAAGACGTTTGTGCAATACACATGCAGTTGACGGACGACGATAGTCTAAGGACAATGTCGCAAACACTAATGCTCCTATGTCATCTCTATGCACATCTTTATGATGGAATATCTCCTCTGCAGCGGTATAGGCTAAATCGGATGCCGTTTGATAGTCAAGTGTTTTTCTCACTTCTTTGATACCTGTAGTTGCTTGAAATTTACGAACATTTTCTTCGCCAAAGGTTTTATAAAAGTCCTCTCCCTTAACAACTTTAGAAGGGACGGCAGCAGTCATCGCTGAAATTTTTATATTTTTAAATTGGAAATATGGCATAGTTATACACTTAAGATTCGTCCTCCATCAATAGTTATAGCACTGCCCGTCACCCATGCAGAAGCATCAGACAATAAATAAATTATTGCCCACGCAATGTCTTCAGGTTTCCCATAACGCTTCAAAGGGTACTTTAATACATCTTTTTGCAAATCTTCATCTGAATATGTTCCACGATGAATCAAACTGGTTTCTACCATTCCGGGATGAATAGAATTTGCTCGAATTTGCTTATTTGCTAATTCTTGAGCACAATAGCGAGCGAAGGATAAAATTGCACCCTTTGAAGCGCCATAAACCCCATTACCAAAATTCGATTCATAAGCTGCTAAAGATGATATAAAAACAATTGAACCTCCTTGATTTACTTTCTTTTTTTTCATAAAAGAACGCGTAATCAAAATCGGTGCAAATGTATTGGTTTGAAAGACATAATCCAAATCTTCTTGCTTAATAAAGGATATTGGTTTATACCGTCCTACTCCAGCATTATTAACCAATCCATCTATATTAGGAGTCTGTTCTATTAATGTATCTAACCCTTCCTGAGTTGATAAGTCGGCAATGATTTGCAAATGTCCGTCGCCATCTAACCGGTTAAAGGTCTCTTGCAAACGTTCTTGATTGCGCCCCGTAATGACGCATTTAGCGCCCATCTTGGAGCACTCAATAGCCGTTGCACGACCAATGCCGGAAGAAGCACCAGTAATCAGGATCGTTTTTCCTTCTAGGGAATAAGGATTGTACATTATTGTTTGTTCTTTACAATTTCGAATAATTCACCTACCGTATTAGCGGCTTTAATATCATTTCCTTTCAAGGTAACATCGTATTCCTCATCCACCATAGCAATAACACTAAGGCCGATGAGAGAAGACCACTCTTCCAATTCGCGGAATTTGGTTTCCGGGGTAAATACACTTGCTTCTGTGTCTTCAAATTGCTCAGCGAAGTGAGCTACAAATTCATTTAGTTCCATAATTATATAATTTTATTGTTTAAATTTCAACCTTAACAGCCGGATTACCATGTACATGCAAGCCATCAACTACATTTCTCATCACTACACTTCCTGCACCAACAACAACTTCTTTACCAATTTTTTTATGAGGAATAATCATTGCTTTAGGATTCATTGAAGACAACTCTCCTACTTCTGAATAGCCACCCAAAAAAACATAAGCACTCAAGGAAGCGTAATCTCCTACTTTAGCATCATGCCCTAATATACACAATCCATGTACCATAACATGCTTGCCTAAATATACATTATCCGAAATAACCGTATTTCTACTGACAAAGCATCCTTCACAAATCGTAGCTGTTGGATTAATATATGCGTTTGGACTAATTATCGTTATAAACTTTCCTCCTTTTGCTTCTATTAAATCTGCATAATGTTTCCGCCAATGAGGATCGCCCATCGCGACAAAGAACACATCATCTTTTTGTATCTCATAATCCTCCGGTGCACAAATAATTGGCGGATAATTGCCACGCAGCCCGTCAAAAGCGTCAGCCTTACTATCCAAAAAACCCTTAATATCGAACTCCTTATCTTTATAAGCTTTTGTTCCTAACGCAGCAGCATACACATCTCTACCCCATCCTCGGGCTCCTATGATTAATAAATGTTTCATTTTACAATACTATTTATTACTCGTTCAATCTCTTCCTCCGTCAAATACGGGTGCATAGGGAGGCAGATTACTTGGTCAGCTAGTTTTTTTGCTATAGGTAAGTTCTCTACTTTAGCACTCTCATAATGACTATAAGGCTCGAAGTTGCTAATTAGCGGATAGAAATACCGGCGGCCCATCACGCCTTGGGATTTCATCTTCTCGTAGAGGGCATCGCGATTCATCCCGAATTCTTCCGTAATGAGAATGGGGAAATAGGCGAAGTTCCACTTAAATGAAATGAGGGATTGAACCGCTTCGCTAAATGATGAAATGATGGATTGTTTAATATACGGGAAAATTTTAATACCCTTAACCCCATCCAATGCCTCTACATATCGCTTGGCAACGTATTTGCGTTGCTCGATAGCCCAATCTACTTGCTTTAAGTTCAGCAATCCATACGCAGCGCGCATCTCATCCATCTTACTATTGATACCCGGAGCGACTACATTCGTTTCGCCACGGAAGCCAAAATTCTTGAGGTTATCTACATCATACTTCATTTCCGCACTATGCATTACCATGGCTCCACCCTCGATGGTATTATACACCTTCGTAGCGTGGAACGACAATGTCGATAAGTTCCCCCATTCCAGCACGCTCTTCCCCTTATAGGTTACACCGAAAGCGTGGGCTGCGTCGTAGATGACGCGCAAATGGTGTTGCTCTGCAATCTTTTGGATTCGCTCTACATCACACGGGCAGCCATAGACATGGACGGGCATGATGGCGACCGTCTTATCCGTAATCGCCGCCTCAATCTTATCCAGGTCGATATTTCCCGTATCGGGATCGACATCGACAAAGACGGGCTTCAGTCCGTTCCACCAAATCGAGTGCGTGGTTGCCACGAAACTATAGGGAGTCGTTATCACTTCACCCTCGCGAATACCGAGCGCCTGAAGGGCGGTAATCAGCGGCAATGTACCATTGGTAAAGAGGGAGATATACTCTACCCCAAGGTACTCAGCCAATGCGGACTCTAACTCCTCGTGATAATGCCCGTTATTGGTTATCCACTTGCGTGACCAGATGTCTTGAAGGAGTTGGTTATACTCATCCAGGTCCGGCAAAAGCGGCAATGTGACGGTGATTGTATTCATAATAGTTTATGATAATTTTCAAATAGCAATGCCTTATATTTAACTGCCTTATACTTGTCTAAAACACATTTAGATTCATTCTGCAAATTATATGGTATTTGAAGATTGTTCACGATACATTCGCTTAGCGTATTAATATCTCCTATGTTTGTCACAAAACCATTAGATTCATTCACAAAATCCCTTATTCCCCCACTATCCGTACAAACGACTTTAGTTCCATAAGCGATAGCCTCTGCAACTGATAAGCCAAATGTTTCAGAACGACTTGTAGATAGTAATAGGGAATAGGAGGAATATGTCTGCAATAATATGTCATGCGTCCGTTTCCCATGTAAAATAATAACATCTTCAACATTAGCCTCTATTATCTTCGACCTTAACGATTTCTCACCGAGAATAAACTCATCACCCGTTAAGCCATATACATCAATACAAATCTTTTTATTTTTCAACCTTTTTGCCACACCAATGAGCACATCGATATCCTTATCATATAAGTGTACAGCGACAAAAATGACTCGTCCATTCTTCTTGATTTTTGAGAAATCTGTCGGGACAGATTTGTCATCTATCATATTTCCTATCACCTGAGCATTAGGCAACTTAAAACCTGATGTTAATAGATTGCGATACAAATAATTACTAACACACAAAACTTGATTTGCTCGGTTATATAAAGATTCCTTCAATTTCGTTAAGTAATCAAAACTACGCCGAATATAAATCAAATGCTCAGTCAAGATAACAGGAATTTGATTTTCCCTTGCCCAATCCACAACAAAGATAGCTGTTTCTGAAATAGATTGAATATGCACTAAAGTCGGTAGTGAGCCATTAGTCAACCTCAGAATAGACTGGCCTATTTTTTCGCAAAGCCGATTGCGCTGCCTATCCAATACACTTGTATGACGATATTTAATCCAAGAATAAGTTATTGTTGCTACATTGTCCTTTATTGCTTCCGAATAGTGTAGCGATTTAAACCCCGATTTAATATAGTTTTTTAATGAGATTTCTTTACATAAACCAAATAAAACATACGGACGATATTCTTCCATTGTTATGTTTTCTTGGTCATTAAAAAAGCCACAAGGCCACCAAGCAGGTACAAATAATATGGATTTTTCAGTATTCATTATCAGTTTTGCAATGACCAATCGACTTTAGGTGCTATGACAGATGCCGTAGAATGCATCTGAGAAAAAGAAGCACTTTGATCTTTAGTAAAAGTCAGCACATACTCTCTCTCATTATTCGGATTCACTATCCATCCATTATTATGATGGCTGGCATCTAGAATGACATTATATTCTCCCGAACGCAAAAAATCTATCGGCAACTGAGCTCTTAGTACATTATGACCTATATGCAATAAATCATTAAAATTTTGATTTTTATCAATCTGTAATGTCCGGTAAACACTCTTACCTACTTCGTTGAAGACTTGTATTCCAATCGTCAAATCTTTGTACATTTGAAGCAAATCAAAATCAATAGACACAAAAAGTTCGTCAGCATCTGTTAAAGAACGAGAAATAATCTTGCCTTTCTTATCTTCCAACCTAAAAGAATTTATTCGCAAACAATCTATCGTTTTCCCTAATTGATTATGCCACTCTGTTGTGTGTTTGTGTACAAACATCTGTTGATATCTGGCAACAGTACTTTCAATGTTGCCCATATAATCTATCATACCATTGTTTAATAGTACCCCACGGTTACACAAGCGATGTACAGAATCCATATTATGGCTCACAAACAGGACCGTGCGGCCACCGGAGGCGACGTCTTGCATCTTGCCGATCGCCTTCTTCTGGAACTCGGCATCACCGACCGCTAACACCTCATCCACCACCAAGATCTCCGGCTCCAAGAAAGCCGCTACGGCGAAGCCTAACCTTACTGTCATACCGGAACTATAACGCTTAACGGGCGTATCAATGTATTTCTCGCAACCGCTGAAGGCAATAATCTCATCGAGCTTGGCAGAGATCTCCTGCTTGGTCATACCTAAGATGGCGCCGTTCATGTAGATATTCTCCCTGCCGGTCATCTCACTATGGAAGCCTGTACCGACCTCCAACAAGGAAGCAATACGGCCGCGGGCATTAATTGTCCCCACCGTAGGGGCGGTGACGCGGCTCAAGAGTTTCAGCAGCGTTGATTTGCCGGCACCGTTCTTACCGATGATACCGACGACGTCGCCTTGCTCGACCTTAAAATCAATATCGCGGAGCGCCCAGATATAATCGGACGTCGCCTTGGCGGCGCGGTCGTTAACGTCACCAATCTTCAAATACGGGTCTTCGCGGTGCAAGACGGAGGTCTGCCACCACCGGTTCAGGTCGTGACTCAATGTGCCGGTGCCTACGAGGCCGAGGCGGTATTGTTTGCCTACGTGGTTGAATTCTATCGCTACGCTCATTTTTTTAGTGAAAGTGAAAGTGAAAGTGAATTTTTTTAGTGAAAGTGAATTTTTATATTTTTGAAGAGATTTGCTTGCGCATTCCCGATAGGATAATTCCCTCTTCATTTATTTTTTCATCTATGCTATTAAAATCTTCTTCTGAAATGTAGCCAAGGTCCTTGGCAATATCTAACTGACATTGAGATTCCATCAACGACCCATAGGCTATTTCCAGAAAATGAACTTTTTCCTTATTAGAATAACGACTTAAGCCCTCGGCAATATTCGAAGGGACAGACACAATCGCTCGGCGTAATTGATCACAAAGCGCATAGTTCTCACATTTGGGGAACCTATCCATCAAGCGATAACAATCCATCACTAAATCCTTCGCCTTAACGTAAGCATTCAATTTTCTATATGCATTTTCCATAATTTTCTATCCATACTATCCACTACTACTCTCAAAATCGGCGGCAAAATTACAAAAAATTTTTGATACTACCAAATTATTTTTATAATTTGTAGCAAAAAAGCGGATTTTTACAACAAGAAAGCGGATTTTTCACCCAAAAAACCGGCAGGATTCCTCCCGCCGGCCACAAAAATTTAACAAACGTTACAACTCCACTACCTCTGCGGTATCATTCTCACCGGGGTGGAGGAACATAGAATAGTAAATGGGCATATACATCGTTCGATCGTCCACTAGAACCCGCTGTTCATTGCTGAACACTATAGCACGACGAATTTGATAATCCCTCACCTGAAGAAAGTGATTTAACGCACTATGAGTCTTGTAATCCTTACCCGACTTAATCTCTATAGGCATTACCGTCAAGTTATCTACATCGTCAATCAAGAAATCAACCTCGCCATTCTTTTTATTATCATAGTAATAGAGATGAAAACCATGTGCACGCAATTCTTGTGCAATTACACTCTCATAAACGGATCCAAGATTAATGCTCCGTTCATCATCCAAGATAGGTTTAATATTATTCCTAAAAAGAATACCCGTATAAAGTCCTACATCGTTAATATAGAGTTTTAACAAGTTTTTCCCTGAATTCTCTATCAGCGGATAACTCGGCTGACTGATTGCTTGCACACCTAATGCAATTCCGGCAGAGAGAATATAATCAAACTCATCCTGATAGTTGGACATTCGCTTACCCGACTTTCCTTCAATATCTTTAATAACCACTCGTTTTTTCTTGTTTTCCAAATTGCTTGGAATCATGTCATAAATACGTTGAATGCGCAGTTTGCGACTAAACTTATTTTCATATTTAGCAGCATCTTGTCGATAAAGCGTACAAATATCGGAATGGATTGCTCGTACACTAACCAGGTTGTGCTCGCGCAGGTATGTATTAACAGCATCCGGCAGCCCCCCAATAAGCAAGTATCTGCGAAATAAATCCATTAATTTTCCATGCATATCGTCCGATAAGGCTTCTCCCTCAAGATAATGCTTGTGCATTTGTTCAATAGCATATTCACCAACCCCGTTAGCCCATAGGAACTCCTCAAAATCAAGAGGATACATATGAAGAATCTGCATACTTCCGATAGGTAAACTCTGAGTCGATTTAAGGGCAATACCTAATTGAGAACCACTGGCGATGTAAGTAAACCGATTATCCTCCATGAGGAACTTAATCAAGGTTAATAGATGATCATAAGCCTGAATCTCATCTATAAAAACAAGCGTATTCTCTTTGTCTTTCATCTTTTCACCTGCTACGGAGCTTAGACTCATCATAAAATCGTCCACCGTACGAGCATGAGCAAAAAGATGTTCTCCTTGCTTATCCTCTTCCATATTTATTTCAATATAATTTTGGAATAATCGTTGACCAACTTCACGAATAATAAATGACTTACCAATTTGGCGAGCACCATCTACAATCAGCATCTTATTGCTATTACTACGAAAATACTGTTCTAACTTACTGGAAATCTTACGTTTAAGCATTTTTTAAATACACTTTTCGTTAAAATACTATTATTAAAAAATACACTTTTCCTATAAATTATAGCCTACAAATATACACTTTTCCTTATTTTTCGGCTGCAAAATTACTACTTTTTTTTGATATGTGCAAATATTTTTGCAGAATTTTCTTATTTTTTAGTGAAAGTGAGCTACTCCCCGATCAGCATGTTGGCAAAGATCTTGGCGGAGCGTTTTTGATAGGTATCCGATAGGGTGTGGATACACCCGAGCAGTTCGTTGTTCGGTAACTCCAACGGGATGGCGACCAGTCCCCTGCGGTGACGCATCGTCTCGGCACTTAAGATGCCTACCAGTAACGAGCTATCGTCCAACAGGTCCAAGATAAAATTCGCGTCATTGAGTTCGATCCGTTTTCTCAAGTGCTGTCCTTCGCCCTCTTGCTCAAAATACGCATCCAACATCTCCCGCGCCTGCATCTGCTGACTCGGCATGGCGATGCCCCAGTTGTCGCGCTCCAGTTCGGCAATAGAGATGGACTTGCGTCCCGCCAACTGGTGGTCGTGCCTTACGATGGCGCAGAGCTTGTCGTGGAAGAGGACGCAACTCTCGAACTCGTTTCCCGCATGATCGGACTTATAGGCAAGTGCGAGGTCTATCCGGTGGTCACGAAGCAGTTGCATCAAATGCAGACTGTCGGCATAATAGATATGCAGTTTGACCTCGCGGTACTTATGCAGGAAGTCCACCATGGGTTTGGTCAGTAAGGTGGAGAACGAGTGTGTAACGCCGATGTTCAGTTCGCCGGTTACGGTGTCGCTTAAGTCGGATATCTGCGTCTTACAGTCATCTGCGGTACGCAGAGTCTCTATGGCGAGCGGCAGTAATCGGTCACCGGCCTCGGTGAGGCTGACGCGGTGACTGGTGCGGGTGAAGAGACGCGAACCCAGTTCGTCCTCCAGCGATTGTATCTGCTGGGAGAGGGTGGATTGGGTGATGAATAACTTCCGCGCGGCGGCGGAGAAACTAAGGGTCTTAGCGGTGGCTACGAAGTAGCGGAGTTGACGGAGTTCCATCTTTAGTTGAATGATGAATTTAATAAATGATGTATTGATGAAACTACAAAAACCGTGCCAGGCTATCGGTTTTTTCGATAATAACACAAAAAAGCCGGCAGGATTGCTCCCGCCGGTTGAAAGGGTTGGTAAATCCACAGAATCTTATGACGCTTTTCTTTCTCCAAGTTTGGTATCCAGTGCGACGAGGGCAGCAGGGTCATCGTCCGCTAATTGGATATCCATGAGGATACCTTTCGCAGTAGCTTCCTCCTCCACTTGTTCGCGAACGAACCACCATAGGCTCTCCTCGGCAGCGTAATCCTTCTCTTCGCGGGCGAGGGTAACGAGGTGATGGATAGAACGAGTGACTTCCTGCTCGTGAGCGAGGGTCTGCTCGAACATCTCGCGGATACTGTTCCAAGAGGTTGGCACGGATTCAATCGGTTGAAGTGTAACTTGAACATCGCGGTCAATCATAAACTCCTGAAGACGACGTGCATGCTCTTTCTCCTCCACGGCTTGGAGGTAGAACCACTTGCCGATACCGGTGCGACCGATCGTGTCGGCATAAAGGGACATACTTAAGTAAAGGTACGCAGACCATAACTCTTTGTTAATTTGCGCATTCATTGCGGTGTAAACTTTTGTTGTCATTGTTGTTTGTTTTTTTTTAATGTTAGTAATCTTTTGAGGCTGATAGGCGGAGAGGCTGATAGGCTGAAAGGCCGGGCTGCTAGCTAACCCTACTCCTCTACCCCTCTACTCCTCTACTCCCAATCATTGCCTGTACCTTACGAAATGCAAACGCTGTGCCAAAATGGTTATTGGCATAGCAGTTTGTTAAGGTTATTTACGATAGGGCTATCGATAAAAACGATAGTTGTTTATTTTAGTGGATTGTGGAGAGTGAGAGTGAAAGTGAGCCCCGCGGGGCGCTAAACAATAAAAATCTTCCGCGAAGCGGTGCGAAGCCTATGCCGGACGCCCGCAGCACAGAACAAAGGACGGACACGAAAACCACTCGCGGACGCTCGCGGCACAGAACAAAGGACAGGCACGAAAAACGAGCGCACCCGTATTAGCGAGGTGGAAGTGACAAAATTAAACAATTTTGCAGAAAAATTTGCGTATATGAAAAAAAAGTCGTAACTTTGCGCGGTTTTTCTGCGAAAAACAAAAACACAATATATAAAATTAACAAACATTATGCAACAAATCAAACTGAAAAAGGGTTTGGACATTCCGATGGATGGAAAGGCAGCACCGGTCTATGGCAGTGCAAGAAGACCGAACATCTATAAGATTGTTCCTGACCAGTACGCCGGTTTGACCCCGAAGTTAATGGTCAAAGAAGGCGAAGAAGTGAAAGCAGGTTCCCCCCTGTTTCACGACAAGCAGTTTGTGGACTTGTTGGTGACTTCGCCCGTGAGCGGAAAGATCGTAGAGATCAACCGCGGCGAGCGACGCAAAGTGATGTACATTGCTATCGAGGCGGATGCCACGACGCAGTACGAGACTTTCGATGTAACCAATAAGGACGCAGATGTCAAAGCATTGCTGATGCAAGCCGGTTTGTGGGTGTACATCAAACAGCGCCCGTACGACTGCATCGCATTGCCCAGTAAAGAACCCAAGGCGATCTTCATCTCGACCTTTGACAGCGCTCCCCTCGCACCGGACTATGCGTTCGTGATGCAAGGCAAAGCCAACCAGCTGCAAGCCGGTATCGATGCACTGAGCAAGTTAGCTCCCGTGTATGTAGGACTGGACGCAAAGAAGAGTTGTGCGGAGTTCGCAGGTCTGAAGAACTGTACGAAGTACGAGGTTAATGGTCCCCACCCTGCCGGAAACATCAGCGTACAGATCAACCACGTAGCACCCATCGCTAAGGGCGAGACGGTGTTCACGCTGAATGTACAGGACGTAGCTCGTATCGGTCGTTTCTTCCAGAAAGGTCAAGTGGATCAAGAGCGCGTGATTGCCCTCACGGGTGACATGGCGTACGAGCCTATGTACTACCGTATGCTCCCTGGCATGGAGATGAGCACATTCGTGAACTGCAACGCCCACAAAGAGTTAGCACTGCGCTACATCTGCGGAAACGTACTGAGCGGCACGAAGAAAGAGGCTAACGAGGTTATCTGCTACCGCGCAAACCAAATCACCATCATCGCCGAAGGAACGGAGAACGTAGAGTTCATGGGATGGTTGATGCCACGATTCAAAGACTTCAACGCCACGAATACCGATCCGGCAAAGATGTTGGATAACGGACTCATCCGTTGGCTCTTTGGAGAGCGTCACTATCGTTGGGATGCCCGCATGAAAGGTGGTCGCAGAGCGATTATCGTCAGTGGCGAATACGACAAAGTGTTCCCGATGGATATCTATCCGGAGCAACTAATCAAAGCAATGATTGCCGGCAATATCGACAAGATGGAGCAACTCGGTGCCTACGAAGTAGCGCCGGAGGATTTCGCGCTATGCGAGTATATGTGCACCTCGAAGATGCCGTTGCAAGCCATCGTAAGTGAAGCATTAGCGAACTTAAGAAAGGAGGTAGAGTGATGAATAAGTTTTATGAGGTATGGAAACAGTTCGGTAAGAACTTCGAAGAAGGCGGGAAGCTGAATAAGTTAAGCAGTTTTTACGACGCCTTTGATACGTTCCTGTTCACCCCGAGCACGACGGCGCGCAAGGTAGGCGCCCATATCCACGACGGCAACGACAGCAAGCGTACGATGATTATAGTCGTATTGGCTTTAGTGCCGGCTTTGCTATTCGGTATGTTCAACACCGGTTACCAACATTTCCTGGCTACGGGCGAGATAGTGAAGGGCGCAATGACGTGTGCCCTCTTCTGGAAAGCCTTTGGCTTCGGTTTGCTGGCAGTATTACCGTTTATCATCGTGTCGTACGTAGTAGGACTGGGTATCGAGTTCACGGTAGCGCAGTTCAAGCACGAAGAGGTAGCCGAGGGATTCTTGGTTACCGGATTCCTCATTCCGCTGATTGTGCCGATTGACACTCCGTTATGGATGGTAGCTATTGCTACGGCTTTTGCGGTAGTATTTGCCAAGGAATTGCTTGGCGGTACGGGATATAACATCTTCAACGTAGCGCTTATCACGCGTGCGTTCCTGTTCTTTGCTTATCCGTCGCACATGACGGGTGACGAGCCGTTCATTCGCACGGCAGGCACCTGGGGTTGGGACAACGGTAAGACGTTGGTCGATGGCTTCAGTGGTGCTACTCCGTTGACGGAGATGGCCACGAGTGCCGATGCAAGTTTTATGCCGGCAGACTTCTGGACGATGTTCAACGGATTGATTCCCGGTTGCGTAGGTGAGACCTGCTGCTGGGCAATCTTGTTGGGTGCAATCCTGCTGTTATGCACGGGTGTGGCCAGTTGGAAGATCATGGTATCAATCCTGGCTACGGCCGGTATTACGGCTGCGTTGGTGAACGCTTTTGGTCCGGAGACGGCGATGGCTAATTATCCTTGGTACATGCATCTTATCTCGGGCGGTTTGCTATTCGGTGCCGTGTTCATGGCCACCGACCCTGTAACGGCTGCCCGTACGGAAGCAGGTAAATGGATATACGGTGCGCTGATTGGTTTTATGGTGATTGTGATTCGCGTCTTCAACGCAGGTTATCCTGAAGGCATGATGCTCGCTATCCTGCTGGGTAATGCGTTTGCACCGCTGATTGACTGGTGTGTGATTCGCGTGAATGTTAATAAACGTCTAAAAAGAGCATAACTATGGCAAAACAATTTGTATGTAAAGTGTGTGGATACATCCACACCGGAGATCAAGCTCCAGACGTATGTCCGCAATGCAATCAAACGAATTGCTTTGAGGAAGTGAAGAAAAAACGTTTCTCTACGGAGTCAAATGGATATACAATCATTTATGCCACGGTGTTGGTAGTGATTGTAGCGGTAGCGTTAGCGGCCGTTAGTCAGGTGCTGTCGAAGCGTCAGCAAGCGAATGCGTTGTTGGACAAACAGAAACAGATATTGGTAGCGCTTAATCAGGATGTGAATGCGGCAGCGGATCCGGCTCAGTTGTATATGGAGTTGTGTCAAGACACGATCTCTTGCGGCGAGACGGAAGTGTATGTATTCAATGTAGAAGGTGCCACGAAGTATGTACTACGTCTCCACGGACAAGGTCTATGGGGCGGTATTGGTGGTTATTTAGCTTTGGACGAGGATAAGAACACCGTCTTTGGTGTGAACTTCAACCACGAAGGAGAGACTCCGGGTTTGGGTGCAGAGATCACCACGGCTAAGTTCCGTAATCAGTTCAACGGCAAGCATATCAAGGATGCCGAGGGTGTTATTCGTTCGATTGCGGTCCTCAAGTCCGGTAAGGCAGCAGAGCAAGGTCAAGAGCAGGTAGATGCTTGGGCCGGTGCCACGATCACGTCTACGGGTGTGAATGATATGTTGGTAGCTAACTTAGCAGAGTATGCCACGTTCTTGAACGAAGTAGAATCCAATGAAGAAATGGAGGTCAAAGATGTTAAGTAAAAACACGAAAGAGGCTTTTGTTAATCCTCTGAATTTGAATAACCCTGTGCTGGTACAGATTTTAGGTATCTGTTCGGCGTTAGCGGTAACGGTACAACTCAAGCCGGCACTGGTGATGGGTGTATCGGTAACGATTATTGTTGCGTTATCGAACGTGGTTATCTCGCTTATCCGCAAGTCGATTCCGATGCGTATCCGTATTATTGTACAGTTGGTTGTAGTAGCGGCGCTGGTAACGATTGTGAGTGAAGTGCTTAAAGCGTTTGCTTACGATGTAGCGATGCAGTTAAGCGTATATATCGGTCTTATCATTACGAACTGTATATTGATGGGACGTCTGGAAGCGTTTGCTATGACGAACAGTCCTATGGAATCGCTGATGGATGGTCTGGGTAACGGTTTAGGTTATGCAGCCATTTTGGTTATCGTAGCGTTCTTCCGCGAACTGCTTGGTAGCGGAAAGTTGCTCGGTTATCAGATTATCCCCGAGAGTTGGTACATCACCAATGGCGGATGGTACGAGAACTGCGGTATGATGTTAATGCCGGCTATGGCGTTGATATTGGTAGGCTGCGTGATATGGATTCATCGTTCTATAAATGAAGAAAAGAAATAAGGTATGGAACACGCAATTAGTTTATTTGTCCGCAGTATTTTTGCCGACAATATGATATTCGCCTTCTTCCTGGGTATGTGTTCATACCTGGCAGTAAGTAAGGACGTGAAGACGGCTGCAGGTTTAGGTATTGCCGTGGTGTTTGTACAGACCATCACGCTGCCCATCAACTACCTGTTGCAAGTATATGTATTGACCCCGCTAGGGCTGGGTTATCTGAGTTTTATCCTCTTCATCGCTGTGATTGCCGCTATTGTGCAATTGGTAGAGATGGTGGTGGAGAAGTTCAGTCCTACGCTGTATAACTCGCTGGGTATCTTCCTGCCGCTGATTGCCGTTAACTGCGCGATTATGGGTGGTAGTTTGTTTATGCAACAACGTGTACTGCTCGATGCCGAGAACGTGAAAGCGATTGCTAACCTTGGTGATGCGTTTGCGTTCGCTATCGGTAGCGGTTTAGGATGGATGCTGGCTATTGTAGCTTTAGCAGGTATAAGAGAAAAAATGGAGTACAACGACGTACCGAAACCCTTACAGGGTATCGGTATCACGTTCATCACCGTAGGTCTGATGGCGTTAGCGTTCATGTGCTTCTCGGGACTTAACATTTAATAGGAGGACAAGAAAATGGATATTACTGCAATTTTATATGCTGTAGGAGTTTTCTTAGCGGTTATACTCCTGTTGGTTATTGTCTTACTGGTGGCTAAGCGTTATTTGGTAGCCAGTGGCGATGTGAAAGTGACTATCAATGGCGATAAGGATTATACTATTCCCGCCGGAGGTACGTTACTGGCATCGTTAGGTGCTGCCGGTGTACACCTACCCTCCGCTTGTGGCGGTAAGGGTAGTTGCGGCCAGTGCAAGTGTCAAGTATTAGAAGGCGGTGGCGAGATTCTGCCCACCGAGACCGTTCATTTCAGCCGTAAGCAACAGAAAGACCATTGGCGTTTAGGTTGCCAAGTGAAGGTGAAGAACGACCTGCAACTGAAGATGGATGAGTCAATCTTAGGCATTAAGGAATGGGAATGCGAGGTTATCTCGAACAAGAACGTGGCTACGTTCATTAAGGAGTTCAAGGTTAAGTTGCCCGCTGGCGAGCACATGAACTTCGAACCCGGTTCGTATGCGCAGATCCGTATCCCTGCTTACGATATCGATTACGACCGCGATATGGATAAGAGTCTGATCGGTGACCTGTATTTAGGCGCTTGGCAGCACTTTGGGTTGTTTGGCTTGAAGCAGAAGAACACCGAGCCTACTATCCGTGCGTACTCGATGGCTAACTATCCGGACGAGGGAGATATCATCACCTTGACGGTGCGTATTGCTACCCCACCCTTCAAACCGAAAGATCAGTGTCCTAACGGACCGGAATTTATGGATGTACCTTGCGGTATAGCCTCTACGTATATCTTCTCGCTCAAACCGGGTGATAAGGTGATGATGAGTGGTCCTTATGGTGAGTTCCGTCCTGTTTATGACAGTAAGAAAGAGATGATCTGGGTCGGTGGTGGTGCCGGAATGGCTCCGTTGCGTGCGCAGATCATGCATATGCTGAAGACCAGACAATGTCGCGACCGCGAGATGCACTATTTCTATGGTGCGAGAGCGATTGACGAGGTATTCTTCATGGAAGACTTCTTGGCATTGGAGAAGGAGTTCCCGAATTTCCATTTCCATTTGGCATTGGACCGTCCGGATCCGAAGGCAGACAGTTTAGGCGTCAAGTACACGGCGGGCTTCATTGCTCCTGTGATGGGCGACACGTACCTCAAGCAGCATGATGCTCCGGAGGATATTGAGTACTACTTGTGCGGTCCTCCGATGATGAGTAAGACGGTCATCGACCTGTTACACTCGTTAGGAGTAGCGGACGAGGATATTCGTTACGATAACTTCGGCGGATAAGATGATTGGTAAGGAACGCGTGCGTGTGCGCGCGTTCCTTATAAAATAATATACATTTAAGACTATGACCATTGGGATTTACGGAGGGAGTTTTAATCCGGTGCATTATGGGCATACGGGATTGATACGGTGGGTGTTGGATAACACCGATCTGGATGAGATATGGATGATGGTGAGCCCGAATAACCCTCTGAAGGATAGTAAGATATTAGGCGGAGAAGAGGAAAGGCTGAGAGGTGCAAAAGAAGCGATTGCAGCCCTAAACGATGAGCGGATAAAAGTGTCGGATTTTGAGTTCTCCCTACCCCGTCCAAGTTATACGGCCGAGACCTTACGACAACTAAGAAAACAGTATCCTGAACACGAGTTCGTGTTGGTGATTGGAGAAGACAACTGGGCGATTTTTGACCAGTGGAAAGACTATGAAGAGATTCTGAGGCTACACCAAGTTTACATCTACCCTCGCCATCCGCTTACAGCGCAGCGGTCATTCAGCGATAGCGGTCGTGCAGTGCAGCGGTCATTCAGCGAAGCGTTCATTCAGCCGAAGGCGGTCTATTTAAAAGACGCTCCCTATTTTGATATTTCCTCAACCGAAATCAGAAATAATTGCAAATAAATTTGCATATATCAGAAAAAAGTTGTACCTTTGCGCCCGATTTTGAATATTTAGATAAATACACTAATATAATTATGAGAAAAATGGCAGAAATACAGCGAATAACCTCTTCTCTCGGTGGGGGGTACTCTTCGCATGGAATTTAGTCTACTCGTCATAACATAGATAGCAATGCCTATCCTGACATATCGTCGGGGTAGGCTTTTTGTTGTGTTGAATAATTCACAATTTAGAAAAC
>JAZQOG010000080.1:0-25520 GCA_045627765.1 Paludibacteraceae bacterium
CTCTATTGAGGAACTCAATGCCAGAGTAGCTATTTCAGAAATTCAAATTGCTAATGGGAACGTCTATTCCCACGGAGCAGTCATGCAAGCGTTGAAACAAAAAGCCGTTCAAACTGCATAAAGTATGAAAGTTCTTTGGACTGACTTTGCATGGAATATGCTCTCTCAAACGGCTGACTATGTTTTGATGGAGTTTGGGTATAGAACCTATGAGGGTTTTTTGCAGGATGTGGAAGCAGCTGTTTCTTGTATTGTTGCGAATACTAATTCCGGAGAAGTTGAGCTTTATTTACAAGGAAGGGCGCGTGAGTACCGTAGTATGGTGGTAAATAAGCGTAACAAGTTGGTTTATGAGGTTCGGGAGGATGAAGGTGTTATCTATGTCATAGATTTTTGGGATACAAGGCGTGATCCACAATTACTAATGGCTTCACATTAGATAATTTTATTAATCTTTTAGCGGTAATATCAATAGCGATATTACCGCTTTTTTTTGTGAATTGCACCACAAAAAATTAGTGCCGAACCGTGAGGGTTGGCACTAATTGAGTTACACCACAGTTTATATGATTAACTTTAAAAGTTAAGAATATAAGCGATGGGGTGTAGGGGGAAATGTTAGACTTGGCGACGGGGAGCATTACCCATTTTGTTATCAACAGATTTGCCACAGGAGCCAACTACCATTTCTCCTTGACAACGGATCTCGGCTTTTAATGCAACCTTCTCAGTAACTGGTTTTTTATACATTTTCTTCATCGTTTAATAAGTTTTTAATTTCAAAATCAGTAAAAACCACACAAAAGGGACAGACCCCTTTGTGTAGTTTTTGGGTTAATTATTTTACGAATAGGCCTTGAGCGTTGTACATCTTGTTATCACGGAGGATGTAGATGTGACCATCAATGAGAGCTTTTTGAGCCTTACCGGCTTGGTTGCCAAAGAGTCCGTTCAACGTGGTCGGAGTTCCGTTCGGGTTGCCGATCACACGACGCGGAGCAGCAGGAGGAGTCGTAGCCGACTTATCTTCAATTGCACTATTCAAGATATACGCGCGATTAGCATATACACCGCAGTTGTTACCGCAGAGGTAGAGCGTTCCATCGGAGATGATATAAATGCCACGAGCGGCAGCATCAGCATCGTCAGCCACAGAACCGAACATCGTTTTTTCAAATACGCCTACAAGACCATTGTGAGCATCTTCAGCAGCAGGAGCATCAACGGCTTCGCCTGTTTGGTAGCACTTAAATTCAGTTGCGGTATTGTACATGATGTACGGAACACCTGCCTCAAGGTCGCCTTCGTGTTGAACGATGGTAATCGAACTCAAGCGTCCATCTGTCATAGTGGTCTTATTCTCAATGTTCCAGAAGGTAGCACCTGTGTGTGCATTAGCAGGAATTGTCTTCGGCCAGCAGAAAGTTGTATATTGATCAACCGCTAATTCATCGCGAATTATTTCGGGATCGGTATAGAAAATTGTAAATGACTGGCAATGCAATGAATTCTCTGTTGCCGAAATTGTAATTACAATATTTTCACCATCTTTAACTAAAGTCGGAGAAATGAGCATTTCCTGAGTTTCAAATGATGTAGACCAATCGCCCCAAATATCTTTGTAAGAACCAGTAACAGTAAAGATAGTCTTGTCACCTATTTCCACTTGGTATGTACCGGATCCTTTAGAGGAATTAGATTTTGTGCTTAACGAGATACCCGTAATCACTTTGCCATCATAGCCACTCAAGGTGAGAGTCATCGAATTATCTGCTGTTAATTGCGTAGCAGTATTGGTATATGTATTCTCAAATGTAGCAGTTGATTGTTCTGGTATTGCTCCTTCTTGAACTTTCACAGAATTAGCAGTTTCCACTTTATACTGTACACCCGATGCTTCCCACATTGCGTACAAGTCAATGTCGGTCTTGACGGTGACTTGGGTCTTGTAGGTAGTACCTGTACCATCGGCTTTGGTATTCCAACCAACAAAGGTGCAGAGGTTCTTCTCGAATGGGCACGGATGTTCAGCGAATTTAATCGTAGTATTCCAATTAACTTGCTCGCTTACTTCTTCCGGTCCTTCGGGGGTCTTGTTTACACCACCGTTAGCGTGATAGGTAACCGTTAATTGAGTAGTTTCCTTGGACTCAATAACAGCACTAACCGTAACAGCATAAGCAGGAACCTCAAATGTGGTGCTTGAACCTACCGAAACAGGAACTTCAGTCGTTTCGTCATCAGCCTTCGTTACTTTCCAAGACTTGAAGACATAATCTTCATTCAACTCACTATAGGTAAGAACAACCGATTTCTTGAAGTTCACATCAGCATTAGTACCTTCAGTAATATCTGCTTCACCATAAGGTTTAGCATTGATAGTAACATTCTCCACCTCTGCAACTGCCACGTTGTATTGTTTGATGTTCCATTGTGCATAGAGAGTGGTGTTTTGACTTAATGTAATCTCATCAGTCGGATTAGCGGAAGTAACACCTGTGCCACCCTTAGCAGAGTTCCAAATGGAGAAGTCGTAACCTGTACGAACAGGAATCATATCAGAGATAGTCACCTTGTTGGTGGTCGGATCTGCGCGTTGCATATCAGGAACGGCAATCTCCTCGTCCTCAACGTTGTCGTCGAAGGTAACTGTCCATGATTTCGGATAGAAGCGATAGAGTTGAGGCCAAGCCATGGCAGATGAACTATAAGGTTTATATCCTCCAGAACCATTGACTAACATATGGAACTCTATTTCATTATGCATAACATAGATATTCATCTCATTATTTTCGCCGTTTACTTTCTTAACAATATTAAGAGGAGTACCTGCATCCGTCCATGACAAACCAGCATCACTAGTGTTTGCAATAGTCATTTGCTTTTGGTTATTTTCGCAAGTGAATATCCAATTGCCAGTTGTTCCTGTAAGTTTTAAGATAGCCGTTTTGTCAGGAATTTGGTCTTTAGTTAATATAGTCTTATCTGTCCATTCCTCTACAGTTATTTTCTGCATATATTGCTTTCCAGAATTACCAGAGAACTCATACGAAGCAACATTGCCTGCAACATTTTCTGCCATAACATAATATGCGTCCGCTACAATGTCACTCTCCTTCGTCACCAATTCCCATTTACCATCCTTAAGATAGGTAGCCACATCCCACTGAGCATCAAATTTCACATTAGACTCTGTCATAGTGTATTCTTCGCTCGGTTGATAAATCTCGCCATCTGTATTAGCCTTCCAACCTACAAAGGTATAACCTGTTAAAGAGAAAGGATTTTGCGGTAAGGTAACTTTCGCTCCAGCACGTTTCGGAGTTTCTGTAGGAACAGTACCCGTTGCAGACGAAGCGGAACCCTTAGTAAAGGTAACCGTATAGGTATTAACCCACTGAGCATAAATTCTTACATTATGAGCCGGAACGGTGATTGTATTGTCGGTAATTGGTAATTCTACTTCCACATTGTCATTTTGCTCATCCACATAGTATGCTTTCCAGCCATCGTACTCGACGCCAGAAGCGGTCCAATCGCAGGACTTGAGTGTTAGAACCGTACCTGCGAATTGCTTACTTTCAGTAATTTCGGTAGTAGGAGTGGTTTGCTTACCATTCTTCAAGTACGTAATTTCATATGTAGGATCACTATGGGTAGCAGTAGAAAGTGTTACATCATATGCCGGCATATCGAATCCATATACATTATCGCTTTCCTTTGTAGCTTCAAATTCTACTGTCTTATCAGCGGCATTTTTCACCGTAACTCCATCTAAGTACCAATGTTCATTCATTTTAAATGTGATGGTTACATGGTCGCCTTGTTTTGCCGACACATTAGACAATTCGCAGGTGAAATTGCCCAATGGTTTAGTAATGGAGTGATACGTAAGCGACTCATCCAATTCGTAATAGTACGTGTTGGTTGTCGTTGTATAGTAATCACGGCTCGACTTCAAAATCAACGTCGCATCAGCAGTCATCGTGATATCTTCCGTTGTTGCTGTAATAGTCTTCTCAGCAGCATCATTTAGTATATACGATGCCGTGAAGCCGGCAGCCGGAGTGATTGTTACTTTCTCGCCATTACCTACCTTTGACGGATTAGCTTGATCTGTGCTACCTTTATTGATTGTTGCAGCAGGAGCAGCGGCAGGAGTAATCAAAGCAACATCTTCTACAAGTACAGGAACGATAGAATAAGAAGTTACATTGCTTTCAACCTTCTTGTAGAACAAGCCCTTAACGTTGATTGCCTTATCACTTTCTGGTATAGTCTTCAACGCACCAAACAAGTTGTAAATAGTGTAACTTGCGCCTGAACCATCTGCATTCCCGGTGATTACTGCCGTCTTTGCTTGCTTGTCTTGTGATTGAGCATAGTAGCCATCTATCTTAACAAGAGAGAGGATTTGAGTTGCTTCTTCACTCTCGCTTAAAGTGGTGGCAACAGCAGCAGGACGATCACCAGCAGTATAGGAAACATCCGTCAGAGATGTTACTGCAATTTGCGGACGACCATTGCTATAGGCAAGGTTACCAACAATCTTGGCAGTCATCAGTTTGCCAATATTATCATCAGCAAATTCGCTTGTACGCAATACAATACCAACTCCACCATCTTGAATATATACAAAGTTGTTCGGACTTGTGTAGTTCTTTGCGTGTACATACGCGTCCGTGATATTGAGGTAAACTTTTGAGCCATCCACCAAACCTGCGGCATAGAGGTCTGCCACTGAGGTGTAAGGATCGGGGTCGGAATAGGTAAATGCGTCCCAATTAGACGGAGTCAGTTCCCAGCATTGGAAAGTTCCTGTTGCAGGATAACGAACCCAAGCGCAACGCAAGTTTGTTGCAGATAAATTACCACCAGCTTCCCAACCTTCAGGAATTGTGGTGCTATTGCAATAGATTTCAATGTCTTTGTCTTCTTTCTGAATATCAAAATACACGCCATGTGTACCTGCAATAGACTTAATAGCCGTCTTCGGGAAACTAATCGTTATTGTCGAACCGCTGGTAACTTCAGTTTCTGCCAATTGTTGTAGACTAGTGAAGGGCAGATCCATCATATATTCTGCCGAAGTCACATCACTTGGGTCTTTTTCTGTCACATAAGCAATAGCCTTAACAGTTACCTTACCATAGGTATTCAGTTGAATAGCGCCTTCATAAGGGGTCTTAGTATTATCAGGTTCTGTACCATCTAATGTGTAATAAATAGTAGCACCATCTTCAGCGGAAATGTTCAACTCTTTAGCCTCGGTATAAGTACCTTCTGCCAAATCAAATATAGGAGCATTGGCTTTAGCCGAGCACGTGAGCGAGTAGTCGCTATAAGAAGACGCTGCTGTGGTTTTCTTGAAGATGACAACCGCCTTTTGACTAGCATTGCTATAACAACTAAATAATGGACTTCCGCCATTGTAGTTAAATTGCATCGTTCCTCGACCATCCACTTTATTCTTGATTGAAGCAGTTCCATTTGAGAAAGAAATTTCCCAATAATCACGGCCATCAGTTCCTAATGTGCTATGACCTACTAGTTGATTCTTTGCAGTAGATAATGTCGCACCATTTGCATACCAATAATTGGCTCCATCGTAAATGGTGTAATAAGTTTTACTATCTATCACATTTGCCTTAAGAGTAAGTGCAGCAAATGCCTCTGTAGATGTGAGTTTATTATCTTCTACAGTAGCAGTTATTGTTCGTACATTGGTATTAGGAGATTCCCATGCTTTTGCAGCATAATATCCATGCTCACCATCAGTACCGGCTAAAGCAATAATCGTTCCATCGGAAATTTCAGAAGCAGAAGAAACCTTATTCCACGTCGTTGAGCCAGGAGTTTCGGTAGCGAACCAAGCATAGAGGGTAATTGCCGTTGAGGTCAAGGTATAGGACGTACCAGCAGCCATCAAATTAGTATAACTTTGATCGCTGGTGCTCCAACCAACAAAGACCTTGTCACAAGTAACTTCGCAATTGGGTAAAGTTACAGAACTATTGACTTTCAAATTCTCTCCGTAAGTACGTTCACCGCCATTCTCGCTCAGTGTAAGCGTTGCAGCGGGATAATCGGCAGTAGTGAAGTTGCCTTCTGCGGGATTACTATCACAATAGGTGTCCTCATCTTCTGAAGTAGCAATAATCGAATAAGAATATTCGGTATTAGCAGACAAGGTGGCAGAAATAGTATATTCCGCATCTTCTACCAAGTCGCTTTCTACCTCTTCAGCACCCTTTGTGATATATACTTCATAATAGTCTGCATTTGCAACCGCATCCCAAGTCAGTTTAGCACCTGAAGAGGTCTTATCAGTTACTTGTACATTAGGAGTACCAAGAATTGTGCATTGTTTCTTATTGAAAGTTGCGGTAATAGTACCTGCTCCAAAAGCTGAAGCAGTTGTATTTGCTGCTGTTTCATCATCAAACAAGATGTCGTCTGTTGTACTCCAACCGCCGAACTCACTGCCGGCAGCAGCTTCGGCAACCAAAGTAATTTCGTCATCTTCGCCTACATAGATAGTCTCTGTGCCGCCATTGATGGTTGCCGTACCTGAACCTTCACCGGCAGTAGTAACCGAAATAGCATACAATGGCTCAAATACAGCCGTAATAGAAACAGCCTTGCCCGGCATTTCGAAAGCATTATCTTCAATTTCAACATCACTACTTTGCCACTCTTTGAAACGATAAGCGTGAGCGTCATTGGGGGCGGCTGTCAATGTAACAGTTTTTCCTTCTTCAACTTTTTCACCTATAACAACATTATCAACCTTTGCCGTAATTGTTCCTACACTTGCAGGATTGGTTGCCAAAGTCACAGCGTAAGATTGAGGAGCAACATAAGCATAGGTAAGAACAATATTATCAAATTGCAAGTTCTTACTTCCGCTACTATTGGAGGCTAATCTGTATGCAGCATTAAGAACCTGTTTGTCACTTGCGATGTCAAATGTAAATTCCTTTTTTGTGCTACTAACCGTAGATTGAGCCGTACTAACTGCCGTCCAAGAAGTGTTATATATGTTTATGCTAACACTGCCCGCTACTCCAGAACCTGTTGTCGCTACAACTTTAGTCAATTTATAATTCTTAAATGCAGGGAATTCCAAATAAGCAGTTGAAGCTAATGTGGTACTACTTTGACCAAAGAATAAAGCGCGAGATGCGTCCTGAGTTGAATTTATCTCATAATAACTTTTAGGAGCATTGATAATAATTTTATTTCCGCTTATCGTAAACTCTTCAGCATTTGCCACGTTTGTTCCACCTGTTGGGAATCCAGAGGGATAAGCATTAGCATCATTGAAGTTATAAGTAATTGTTTTTTTGCTTGGATCTGCAAGAGTCGTAAATGGAGTTCCATTCGTTGCGTTGGATGAGCAATATGTAGTGCCATCACCAATGGCCTTGACACTCCAAGAATATTTGGTTTCGGGTTGTAAATCGGATACTGTAAGTGAAGATGATGTTACATTTTCGTAAGCTTTATCTCCAACCATAACAGTATAACTCGAAGCATTGTCATCTCCTGTCCAACTCAAAGTAGCACCACTCATTGTTATATCTGAAGCACTTAAACTTGACGGAGCATTTAAGTCAGAGCAAGAAGGATCGCTACTACTCTTATATGTAACGCTTATTCCCGTCATACGACAAGTTGCATTTCCAAAAGTAATTGTAACCTCTTTTGCAGAACCTGCCCAATGTTTATTATCCGACATTGTTCCAACAGATGCGGTATGAGTACCTCCCCAGCTACTACCATCCGCAGTAAAAGCGATTGCAGTAATCAAATAACCCTCTGGGACAGAAAACTTCATGTTATGATATTGGTATACACGTGATTGTAAATCATTAATATATGCATTTGTCGAAGATCCGTTTTTCCAAATAATACAGATACCATCTTGGGCACCACCTTGGGTAAAACTATTTGCTGTAACACTAGAAACTGTCCCACTATAGCTAGTGCCCCAAAAAGCATTATTAGGAGTAATTTCATACGTTCCTGCTTTTACGGTTCCCACATCTTCACATGGGTCGTCATCATCGTCATAAGTGATTACGATAGAAGAAAAATAACTTGCTCCACTTACTGATAATTTAAAATATGTATCCCCGCTATTCTTAACATTTATAGTGCTAGTGGAACTTCCTGTTCCTGCGCTTGTAGTAGGTTGACTACTTGTGCCTGTATATACGGTGTAAGTTTTAGTACCTGACGATACATTTACTTTGATACTTTTAAGTCCTTTAATGGCGGTTGTATTATATAAAGTGCCAGACCCTTGAGAACTATTCATTTGTATAGAATTATTCGAGTCTTTGTAACCTTTATCAATGGTAAAAGAAACGCCACCAACAGTAGCTGTTTTTTTAGCATAAGAGGAGGTTGTTAAATCAAAATTACTATATGTAAGAGTGATGGTTTTATCCTCTCCCCATACGTTAATACTCAGCATTGAGACTAATAGCAATGCCATAAGTTTAAATTTTCTCATAAGCTTTAAAGTTTAAATTGTTAATATTTTTGGTTAGTTATTGTATATATCTTGAAAAGAATATAGTTGGCAAATTTGAGGTGTAACCAAACCTACAGAATAGATTAGAATCACTAGTTTGGTTTATCACCGACTGAATTTTTGCAATATCATTTTCAGAATATGCTTTGCAAGCATCAGTAAAATAATCTCCCACTATAGGACTAAACTCCGTCGAAATAATTTTCTCAGAGAAATCATTTCCTAATTGTTTCCATAATTCTCCGATTATTAAATACGCTTCTTTTTTTGTAATGTTTGTAACATTCGAAAAATCAAGAAACAATTTGTCTTGAAAATTAACCGTTAACATTTTCTTTTCTGCTTTCACGGGGAACTCTGAAGGGAATTGAATCGTAATCATAATTTAAGTTTTTTGATTGTTAATATTTTGGGTAGTTATACAAATCTCGAGTGCTCGTTTGATATTGATTTGAGATCATAAGCTAAACCAATAGCCTATGACCGAAATGTGTGGTTATTCTATATTAATTGAGGTATATTGCCTTTCAAAATGTACCAACATTAATTCTGTAAAACGCCCCAAAAGATACTTATCTTCGTCACCACTTCTATCTTTCGTAGAATAGTTCCTCCAGTAATGAAAAGTTACCTTTATTTCATCGTTCTCTTCATTAGGCGTTAGGGATAAACAACCTACGCTCTCCCATTGGTCAGGTGTATGGACTAACAATTCCTCATCAGTTTGATCTTTCTTTACATCCCACGTATTTATGTCGTTACCTTGAGGATCCTTGTGTGCCTTAACACACTGGATAATTGTTTTGATGGATTTTGCTGCGTCTGTTGTAATAATTCTGTATTTCATACTTTTCTACCCTTTTCCGTGTCGGGCACAACTGTTAGTGGGTTATTCTATTTGGTTTTCTATTTGGTTTTTTCTTTCTATGTTTCCCGCATGCGATGTGGGGGAGTTTGACACTTTTTGTTTCGATATATTTCTAAAAATCTACACAAGCAAACGAAAAAAATCAATTGAGCAATTTTGGAAAATCGGGCAAAGCCCTCAAAAATCCAACTAAAAATCTATACCAAAATCTAACTCAAAATCTAACTCAAAATCTACTTACATCCTACGTACATCCTACGAAGTGCTACGGAAATTACTCTTACCTTAATACACCCGATGGACGCACACAAAAAAGCGGTAAAATCGCTTCCTTGTGGAATTGGATTTTACCGCTTATGAAAATATAAAATAAAGATTACTTCAACAATTCTGCTATATATGACTCTACTTGAGGCTTTAACACAGGAATGTCTTTAATAATAACATTCCATACCTTATGTGGTGTAATCTCATAATAACCATGAACCAACACATGGCGCATACCTTCAATGACATCCCACTCTGTATCCGGATGCTGCGCACGAAACTCCTTGGTTAGCATATAAACCGCCTCTCCTATTATCTCAACTTGTTTTACAAAACCATAGAAAAGAATAGGATCACTCTCAACTTGCTCTAAAGAATAACGCTTGAAACCTTCTTGCAAGATTGTAATCGCTTGAGCGATATGACGTAAACGTTCGATATCTCTAATAGGCTCTCTCATATATCATAATTTTATCGCGGTTAACGGAAGCTTGTGCAAAGGGTTTAAGACATGAATCTTCAACAATATCCACTTTTCTCCTTAACTGTTTGCCTAACTGAATCATCATCCGCGAGATGTCCATCAAAGATAAACTATCCGAATCGGTATATGTAACCAATAAATCTACATCACTATCCTTTCGTTCCTCACCACGAGAACAAGAGCCAAATAAATAGGCTTGCTCTACAGGCTGATTCTTAAAGAACTTCTGTATTTTCGGAATCATGTTTTGAACTTCTTGACTAGGCATAAGTTTCTCCATTTTGCGTTTTGCGACGCAAAGGTACAACTTTTTTCTGACATACGCAAATTTTTCTGCATAATTTAACTAATTAATGACAAAAATGCCACTAATCAGCGGTAAAATCCAATATTTCAAAGATCATTTTGCCTTTTTTTAAGTCCGGCAAGGACTATGTCTTTTCTTTTCTACCCTTCTCCGTGTCGGGCACAACGTTAGTGGGGTTTCTATTTCGTATTTCTTTCTATGTTTCCCGCATGCGATGCGGGGAAGTTTGACACCTTTTGTTTCGACATATTTCTAAAAATCTACACAAGCAAACGAAAAAAATCAATTGAGCAATTTTGGAAAATCGGGCAAAGCCCTCAAAAATCCAACTAAAAATCTATACCAAAATCTAACTCAAAATCTAACTCAAAATCTACTTGCATCCTACGTACATCCTACGAAGTGCTACGGTAGTTACCCTTACTTTGATACACCCGATGGGACGCACACAAAAAAGCGGTAATACCGCTATTGATATTACCGCTTAAAAGATAGTTGAATAACTAAATTTATTCTTTAAATAATGCAGGATTGTTGCGAGTATTCCAAACCATTGTGATGTGGCACTCGCCATTCATTACGAAATAGACAATCTTGTAAGTCCTCCGCACCAATAAAAATCTTCGAGTTGGTGTAAGCCCCTCAAAGGTCGGTTCCGGAGCGCCACATTCTGGTGCTGTTTCTAAGATATCCGGTGCATTCATAATATCATTTAAGATACCTAATGCAACCTCCTTAGACAACTGAGCATAGTAGTCATAAATTGCGTGCGCTTGCTGTAACGCGGGCGTATGCCAAATTACCTTACCCATGAAGCTGCCATTTTTTTTGCCTCTTGGGCAGATACGCCTAAACCGTTAACTACCTCTGACATTGCTTGTTTATCAAAAGCAATAGCCTCATCCTTAGTGAAACAACAAGGAGCATCTTCTTGCTTCTGAAGAAACCACCCCATACGTTGTGCTAAAGCGATTACAAAAGAGTAATCTTTTTTGGGAATAGACAATACATAATCTTCCATAATTTTTCTTTCTTTTGCGTTTTGCGACGCAAAGGTACGGAAAAATTTTGACATACGCAAGTTTTTTGCCTAAAATCGTACAAAAAACTTACTTTTTACGGTAATATCAATATTTCAAAGATCATTTCGCCTTTTGGCAGGACAGCACACGAAAACAGGACACTCATATAGGGTGCGACACAAAACAGAAATAGTACAATACACAAAATAGCACTCGCCCTTACTTTCACAAGGGGAGCGCTATGGCATGCAAATAAAGAATGTTACCAATTCTTTTCATAAGCTGTAGTGTGTCTTAACCGTTTACTGTCTTATGTGTAATTTCAGCTCATTCTGAAATCGAGTGCAAAGGTACGACTTTTTTTTTATATATGCAAGAAAAAAGTGAAAAAAAAATATTCTGCACAAAAATTACAAATAAATTTGCAAATAACATTTTTTTTTTGTAACTTTGCACCAACATTTAACTACAATATAACTATATGACCCAGAATATCGCAGCCGCAGGGAGCAATAGACAGTACAGTCGTATCACCCATGAACAAGGACAAACGTACATCCACGTGGTCGGAACCAACCAAGAGGAAAACCACGCGTTTATCACCTTAGCACGCCATTTCGCGAGCAAAGGATTGCCCGTTCCGCAAGTCCTTTCCGTCGCCGACGACGAGATGAGCTACGACGTAACAGACCTCGGCGATATATCCCTCTTTGAGGCTATCGCCGCCGGTCGACAAAGCGGACAGTTCAATGCCCAAGAAGTACAATTGTTAGACAAAACCATCCGCGCCCTCGCCCATATACAAATAAAAGGAGCCGAAGGGTTAGACTGGAGCGTCTGCTTCCCTGTGCCGTCCATGGACAATCGCAGTATCTTCTGGGACCTGAACTATTTCAAATACTGTTTCCTCAAAGGAACGAAAATGGAGTTTGACGAAGTACGACTGGAAAACGAGTTTGAGCGGTTAGCCGACAGACTAATTGGCAGTAGGGCTTCAACATCGGTTAACACACAGACCTTCCTCTATCGCGATTTCCAATCACGAAACGTGATGATAAAAGATGGCGAACCGTATTTCATTGATTTCCAAGGCGGACGGAGAGGTCCTATCTACTATGACCTTGCCTCTTTCCTATGGCAAGCGAAAGCGGGCTTCCCCCCTACCCTACGCGAGCAACTGATCAAGAGCTATCAAGACGAACTGAGTAAGATTAGCGATATACGCTTCGAGCGAGAGACACTCGACTATTTCGTGCTGTTTAGACTGCTACAGGTGCTCGGAGCCTACGGCTATAGAGGCTATTTCGAGCGTAAACCGCATTTCTTAGAGTCGATTCCGACAGCAGTGAAGAACCTGCACGAAGTGCTGGCGACAGAACTCGGGAACGAGTTCCCGTACTTAACTTCGTTGACCGCTGCGCTGAAAGACCGCTGCGCTGAAAGACCGCTGACGCTGAAACGCCCTGCGGGCTACCGCTGCGCTGAAGGACTAATAGTAACGATTTATTCTTTCTCGTACAAAAAGGGTATTCCTGAAGACGAATCGGGTAATGGAGGCGGATATGTGTTTGATTGTAGGAGTACGCATAACCCTGGAAAATATCCCGAATATAGTGAGATGACGGGACTGGATACACCGGTGATAGCGTTCTTAGAGAAAGATGGAGAGATACTGACGTTCCTGCAATCCGTTTGGGCACTGACCGACCACCACGTAGAGCGTTTTATAGAACGCGGCTTCACCCACTTGCAGATTGCGTTTGGGTGTACGGGCGGACAACACCGCAGTGTCTATTGCGCTCAACGCACGGCAGAACATATCAAACAACGTTTCCCCAACGTACTTATTCACCTTATTCACCGCGAACGCGGAATAGACAATAGACTATGAAAGCTATGATTTTTGCAGCGGGACTGGGTACTCGCTTACAACCCATCACCAACGATAGACCCAAAGCTCTCGTTGAGGTTGGAGGAAAGACCTTACTACAATGGCAGATAGAAAAAGTACGCGATGCAGGCATTCGCGATATCTACCTCAATATCCACCATTTTCCGGATATGATCTTAGAATACCTGCAAGCCAACGACTATTTCGACTGCCACCTCATGGTCAGCGACGAGAGAGAGAAACTGCTTGATACAGGAGGGGGACTGAAGCGGGCGATAATAGACCGCTTCGCTGGCAGACCGCTTGCGCTGGCAGACCGCTGCGCTGAAGGACCGCTTGCGCTGAAAGACCATTTCTCAGAAGGATTATTGGCACTGAATGTAGATATACTGAGTAATATTGACTTGAAGGCATTGATTGCGGCATACGAGAAAGATGGGATTAGTCGACTCGTGGTGAGCAAACGAGAGACCAGTCGGTACCTGCTGTTTGACGAAAGCCGGAAGATGGTTGGGTGGGAGAATATCTCTACAGGAGAGATAAGACCGCTGTCGCTGAAAGACCGCTTCGCTGAAAGACCGCTGTCGCTGAAGGAACGCTGCGCTGAAAGACTTGCTTTTAGTGGGATGCAGATATTAAGCCCTCGCGTGTGCGCGCGATTAATAAATAAGGAAGAGGATGTGTTTTCGCTGATTGATTTCTATTTGGATATATGCGATAAAGAAATCCTCCAAGCGTATGTGCCGGAGGATTATCAGATGTTAGATATTGGTAAGTTAGCAGTAATTCGGGACGGTCATGCAGAGCGCTTTGTGCAAACAATGAACCTCGCACGGACCCATGAAATCCATTAAGATACCATCCGCCTCGATGACGAGGTGTTTCTTAGTATCCACCACAATATCCTTGGCGGTAAAGGAGTGAATAACATCCACTTCGTTTATCTTTCCTGTAAAGAGTTTGGGTATAGCTTGGCAAATCTGCTTAAACGTAGGTTTGCCCACGAACATCGCGTGGAAGATACCGTCACGCGGATCGGCATCGGGATTCTGTTTCATTCCACCTCCGGAGAAAGGACCATTACCGATGTTCATAGTAAACAGTTTATCCTTAGTGATCACTTGTCCATCCGCCGTTAGGGTAACGGGCATCGGTTTATGACGAAAGACCGCCAACAAAAGTCCGATGAGATAATTGACGTGGTGAGAACCGATATAGTATTTCAGCGGAAGAGCCTCCACACAAGTGACGGCATCCACACCAAAACCAACCGAGTTAATGAAATAGCGATGGTGCTCAATACCGTTGCGCCAATAGGTGACGCAGCCCACATCAAGGGGTTGACATTTGCCTTCCTCAAAGAAATAACGAAGGGAACGTTTGAAATCTTTGTTCAGATTCCAGAACCGAGCCCAGTCGTTACCCGTGCCGCGAGGCATCAGTCCAAACTGAATCTTAGCGCGTTGTTCGGGCGTGATGTCCGCTCGCATAATTCCGTTAATGACTTCGCTGAGGGTACCATCGCCACCGAGGACGAGAATCTGGTCGTATCCTTTTTCTACTAATTCGCGTGCGAGCTCGAGCGCGTGATTAGCATATTTAGTTACACGATACGTAAAGGGTTGGTGACGCGCTTTCAGCAATTTCCACAAATATAATCGCTGCGCACGAAAAGCGCGTTTACCGGATTTTGGATTAATGATTATTCCAAGCATATTAGTTTAAAGGGTTGAGATTTTTTGAAATCGGGTGCAAAGGTACAAAAAAAAATGCACATAACCAAACATTATGCGCATTTTTTTAATAATTCAACGATTTTTCTTATTTAAAGAACTCGCTTACTTTCTCATTTAACACAACTTCTTCATCGAAGATGTACGCACCGGTTTTGGGGCTCTTCACCATTTTAATGCATTTGGAGTGAGTACGACCGGCGTTGGTGGTATGCAGGGTTGCGACCGCTTTCTTTGCCATAGTTTACTTCGTTTTTAATGATTACTTAATCTCCTTATGGATGGTGTAACGTTTGAGGAAGGGGTTGTACTTCTTCAGTTCGAGACGATCAGGAGTGTTCTTGCGGTTCTTCGTGGTAATGTAACGAGACATACCGGGCACACCGCTGGCCTTTTGTTCTGTGCATTCAAGAATTACTTGTACACGAGCTTCTTTCGTTTTCTTTGCCATAGTTTAGTCCTCCTAATTATTCGTATAAATACCCTTTCTCGGCGGCCTGCTTAAGAGCAGCATCCAATCCGATTTTGTTAATTGTACGCAGGCCCGCTGCACTCACGTTCAGCTGGATCCAGCAATCCTGTTCTACCCAGTAGAACTTCTTGTGGAACAAGTTCACATCGAATGTGCGCTTTGTGTGGCGCTTCGAGTGCGATACATTGCATCCACCCACGGCTTTCTTGCCGGTAATTTGACAAATCTTAGACATGATATATATAAATTAAATTATTATTTTCTACCTCAGCGCAGACTACTCCACGCGAAAAATCGTGCAAAATTACTACATTTTTTTCAAATGAGCAAATATTTTTGCATTTTTTTTTATTTTTTTTCAAAATTGTTTGCGTATATCAAATTTTTTCACTACCTTTGCACCGTTTTTCGAGAGGTTCTCTCGTTTTTCCTTTAGAAATTATTTTTTTATTTTATGCAGTATGATATGAAAAGACTCGAGCGTATGTCGCTCGAAGAGTTACGTGAAGTAGCAGCCTCGTTAGGGCTGAAGGTTCGTCGTAGTCAAACCCCCAAGATGATTGCGTACAGTATTTTAGATGCGCAAGCCGACCAACGAGCCGAAGAAGTACAGGCGCGAGAGAATGGTAAACGCGAGCGTGTACGTATTAAACAAGGTAATACTCCCAAAGTGGAGAAAGTAGAAACCGATGCGTTGGATAAGAAGATTACCCTTGCAACGGTTGGTAGCAAACAAGACTCGCTCAATGAGTTACAAGACAAGCAAGCAAAGGTTACGCACCGCAAGAACCGCACCGTGACCTCCGTAGAGGCACGTAAGCCGTTGCAACAGATTGAGGCGAAGTTAGAGGGACCGCAGGCAGAGCCTGCTGAAAGACCGGGCAAAGCCCTGAATGACCGTCCCGAAGGGACTGAAGGACCGCTGACGCTGAAAGACCGCTCCGCTGAAGGACAAAAGATAGAGGAGAAGAAAGTAGAGGAGGAGCCGAAGCCGCAACCAAAGAAACGAGGACGCAAGCCGAAAGTGAAACCAGTGGAAGGATCGCAGGCGGAGCCTGCTGAAGGATCGCTGACGCTGAAGGAACGCTCCGCTGAAGGACCGCAGGCAGAGCCTGCTGAAAGACCGCAGGAGGAGATTCCCTTGAGTTTGGGAGAGAACGTGATTGCAATGGGGACATTGGAGAGTGTGCAAGATGGTTACGGGTTCCTTCGCTCTGCCGATTATAACTATCTCTCTTCACCCGATGATATCTATGTTAGTCAGCAACAAATCAAGCAATATGGTTTGAAGACGGGTGATACCGTAGAATGCACGATTCGCATCAACAAAGAGACGGATAAGTATTTCCCCTTGGACAAAGTGATTCGTGTCAATGGTCTTGACCCCGAGCAAGCGAAGCGTCGTACAGCGTTCGAGAACCTTACGCCCCTCTTCCCCGATGAGAAGTTTAGACTATGCAAAGGCGACAAGAGCGATCCGCTGAGTGTACGTATCATCGACTTGTTTGCTCCTATCGGTAAAGGTCAACGTGGTTTGATAGTAGCCCAACCTAAGACCGGTAAGACAGTGTTGCTCAAAGAGATAGCGAATGCTATTGCTGCCAATCACCCCGAAGTATATATGATTGTGCTGCTTATTGACGAGCGTCCCGAAGAAGTGACGGATATGGCGCGTAGCGTCAAAGCCGAAGTGATTGCCTCGACCTTTGATGAACCGGCAGAGAACCACGTTAAGGTAGCGAATATCGTTCACGAAAAAGCCAAACGATTGGTAGAATGCGGTCACGATGTAGTAATCCTGTTAGACTCCATCACCCGCCTTGCTCGTGCGTATAACACCGTAGCGCCCGCCAGTGGTAAAGTGCTGTCGGGAGGTGTGGAAGCCCAAGCTCTTCATAAACCGAAACGTTTCTTTGGTGCAGCGCGAAACATAGAGAACGGAGGTAGCTTAACGATCATCGCTACCGCCCTCACCGAAACAGGAAGTAAGATGGACGACCTGATCTTTGAGGAATTCAAAGGAACAGGAAACATGGAGTTACAGTTGGATCGTAAGTTATCGAACAAACGTATCTTCCCTGCCGTCGATATCCCGGCATCCAGTACGCGTCGTGATGACCTGCTGTTACCCGATGACGTACTGAGTCGAATGTGGCAAATCCGCAAACAACTCAGTGATATGAACGGCACCGAAGCCATGGAGAAACTCAAATCGTATATGGAACGCACCAACGATAATGACGAGTTCCTACTTGCCGTCAATGGAGCGAGGTGATTGAACGCCTAACGGCTAATGAATGATGAATATTCTGATTATCAATGGACCAAACTTAAATCTGCTGGGGAAACGGGATCCGCAGATATATGGTACTAAGTCGATGGAGACGGTTATGATCGAACTCCAACAAACTTGGCACGATATTTGCTTTACCTATAAGCAGAGTAATCACGAGGGGGATATAATCGATTGGCTGCAAGCTTGCAGCGGACCGCTGACGCTGAAAGACCGCTGCGCTGAAGGATACGATGGGATTATCTTGAACGCGGGGGGGTACACGCACACGAGTATAAGTATAAGGGATGCGGTAGAGTTATGCACCGTTCCCGTGGTAGAAGTACACATTAGTGATATTTTGAATAGAGAGCCTTTTAGAAAAGTAAGTTTATTAACAGACGTGTGTCAACACACCATCATCGGTCATGGTACCGATGGATATAAACAGGCCGTACAATGGTTAATAGAGCATCCATAGTTCTCTTTTTCCTATTCTCCACTATCACCCTTTTTGCAGAGAATAGCATTACCGGTAAGGTTTTCGATGCGGGTTCAAAGCAACCCATCGACTTTGCCAATGTCAGCGTTACCTTAACAAACGACTCCGTTCCCTTAATGGGTGCGACCACGAATATAGATGGCTCGTTTGTGCTTACAGGACTGAACCAAGGCACCTACACGATGCACTTCACGTTCATGGGCTACAAAAAGGTGAAAAAACCTCTCGACTATAAAGGGGGAGACTTGGATATAGGCAAAGTTTTTCTTCGCGAAGACACGCGAGCATTGGAAGAAGTAGAAGTCGTGGCACAAGGCTCAAATATGCGGTTTGAGCTCGATAAGAAAGTGTTTACTGTCGATCAGAACATGGCTAACGCAGGAGCCAGTGTGACGGATGCATTAGCAAATATCCCAACCATTGATGTCAACGAACAGGAAGGCACTATCTCCCTTCGTAACTCGGAAGACGTGGAGATCTGGATTAACGGCAAACCGGCCGGATTGACAGCCGATAACCGCGCGGATATCTTGAAGATGATGCCGGCAGAGTCCATCAAAGAGATTGAGATCATCACCAATCCTTCCGCCAAATATTCGCCCGAAGGAACGGCGGGAATCATTAACCTTGTCACAAAGAAAAATCGCGATGCCGGTTACTATGGTTCGGTCAGTTTAGACCTGCGTTACGCTTTGGCTAAACCCTGGAACGTTCCTCCCGGAGGGCGATTAGGGTTTAATATCAATTTCAACAAGGGGATTGTAGATGGGTATTTCAGTGTCGGTTACAACCGCGGATTTGGTAATGGTTCCAGTAAATCAGACCGATACAATATCGCTCGAAACCCGGCGGGAGACACCACGGGTATTACGCGACTAATCAAAGACGGATATAACCGCCATAATCATGGAGGAATGTTCCTTCGTGGCGGATTGGATTTCCACGTAACGGAACGCAGTACGATTGGTATCAGTGGTTTTGGGATGCTTAATATCGACCCCGCGAAAGACAAGACGAATGGCTGGTTCAGTAATAACAATAGCTCGCCTGCCCATTATTGGGAATACGATGTCGATCCTGCAAGTTTTGTTCAACCGCAGTCTGCCGACAACAAAGAAACCCTCATCGACGAATACGAGCGTAACCAAAAAGGAAAAGGCTATAGTCCGGGTGGGAATGCGATGATTGATTGGCGCTTTGAGATCAATGACCATCATTATTTCCAAACCAGTGCCCAATATAACCAATGGAACTGGAACAACGACCAACTCTATGAGCAGATTCTCCACCCCGTAGGGAATAATCTATCGGACACTACCTACGATGACCAGACCAACAAAAACAAAGACCAATACCTCCAACTCAAAGCCGATTACGAGTGGAAACCGACAAAGCAAAGTCGTTTGGAAGCAGGTTGGCAGACGAGTCTGGCTTGGCGTAACACGTACGCCAACGCGTGGAACGGGAAAGACCGAGACCCCAATCAACAAACAAGGCTTATCTTTAACGACTTCACCAATAACGAGCAGACCCACGCCCTCTATATCACCTACGGCAACCGGTTTTGGGATAAGTTTGCCGTACAGGTGGGCTTGCGCGGAGAGTATTTCAAACGCCACTTGTCGTCGGATTATTACACGGCAGATCACGCAGACAGTCTAACGACCGCCACACAAGACACCTCCTATTTCCAAGTCTTCCCGAGTGTGTATCTGAGTTACGATTTTGGCAGCGGGCACGAGTTACAACTGAACTACACCCGTCGTATTGACCGTCCGAGAGGACACCAAATCAATCCGCGGAAGGATATATCGGATATCACGAATATCTCTTATGGTAATCCGAACTTAATGCCGCAATACTCGTCAGCTCTGGAACTTAACTACCTCAAGACGTGGGAGATGCACACCTTATCGGTGGAGGCGTTCTATCGTTTCACGAATGATGTGAGTCAGCGCGTTAGTTTTATGGGGCCCAATAACTACTCGAACACGAACATCATGTACACCACCTTCACCAACTTAGGCAAACGCCACGCTGCCGGTTTGGAGATTGCCGCAAGAGATAGGTTCCTACAGGATAAGATCCAACTCAACACCTCCATCAGCGGTTACTACAACCGCCTCGATGAGGCGATCTATACGCCCGTTCTCAATGGGCAACAATTGGACAACGTGATTTTGCCAATGAAGAACACGTTTGTGTTCACGGCAAACCTCACCGCGCAGTTCCTATTCACCAAGACTTTCTCGGGACAGATACGGGGTCGTTACTCGTCTCCGCGCGTCGTGGCGCAAGGTAGTTCTTCTCACCACTACAGCATCGATTTAGGTCTGCGCAAGACCTTCCTCAATCGTAAGTTATCGTTGGCTCTCAATGTGCGCGACTTACTGAATTCGCGTTCAAGAAGTAACATCACCGAGACGGAGGGCGTGTTCTGGCAATGGTCAGAGAACCGCTGGAACTCGCGCGAGATATCGCTTACCGTTTCGTATAATTTTGGTAATACGCAAGCCAAGAAACCGAATAAACACCAGTTTAGCGGCGACGATAACGGCATGGGCGGAGGCTACGAAGATACATCGGAGTATTAGTTGGACGAAGAACAAAGGAACAAGGACAAAGGACAAAGGACAAAATAGTTGAGAAGTGTAAAGTTTATAGTACTTTTAGGTCTTTTGGCTATTGCGACGAGTGCGATGGCGCAAGAGGGACAGAACAACCCTTACGTGGACGAGAAAGTTTTCCACTTGGGTTTTTCTATAGGCGTTGATTTCGGCGCTTACGGCATTCGCGAATCCGGCGTGGAACAAGATGTCAATGGTGTACCCTCTCTTATTCACGCGAGGACCTCGGCCGTAGGACCGGGTTTTTCCGTTGGGTTCATCACCGATGTGAGATTGTGTAAGTTCCTCAATCTGAGGTTCTGTCCGTCATTGCATTTCGGCGAACGCTCCATCAGTTTCAAAGCCGAAAACCCCGATGTTAAGTTCATCGACCCGCAAACCGGCGAATATACGGTTCGACCCGGAGAATATACGAATAGCGACTTCGCTATCCCAATGGATTTTCCTATCTATCTAAAGTTCTCCGCAGCTCGTGAACGCAACTACCGCCCTTACGTGATTACGGGCGGAGGAGTGAGTGTGAATGTGAATAGTTTTAACAAACAACGCCCTATCTGCACGAACTTGATGGACTATTTCTTTGAGATTGGGTTTGGTGTCGATACTTATTTTAGGTGGTTTAAGTTCTGTCCCGAATTGAAATACCATATTGGTTTTAATAATCAATTATACCCCAACGCACAAGAAGCGGAATGTACCGAACGTTATTACATGGGCAGTATCAGTCACATGACCAACCACGTCATTTCGCTTGTTTTTAACTTTGAATAAACATGAATATCTTTCAGCGCAGCGGTCTTGCAGCGATAGCGGTCTTGTTGTTTTTTGCAGCAACGGCTTGTCGCAATGAGCGTGTCAGTTCGGACTCCTCTTTGCAACTCACTTTCTCAGTCGATACATTGCGATTTGATACCGTGTTCACCACTGTGGGGAGTGCGACCAAGTCCGTCACGATCTACAACCGCAATAAAAACGCGGTCATCATTGATGCCGTGACACAAGACAAAGGAAAATATTTCTTTATCAATGTAGATGGAGAGACGCAAACAAACAAGATGTACGCTCAAGTCAACGGAGGCGATAGTCTGATTATGTTTGTCAAGGTTCATATTGACCCACAAGACCAAAACACACCGGTACTGGTGGAGGATGCCGTTCGGTTCTCAATGAATGGTAATCAGTTTGTCCTAACCTTAGAGGCTTACGGACAAGACGTGGTTAAGATTCAGTCCCCTACCCGTTGCACTTCGTTCGAGGAATATACATTCACAAACACCAAGCCGTACCTTATCTTCGATACAGTTCGCGTGACACAATCGTTAGTGATGGAATCGGGTACACGACTTTATTTCCACAATGGAGCAAGCCTGATTGCCGAAGGAGCAGTTACAATCGGAGGAGGGTTGTGTATCTCTGACCGCATCGACCAACTCTTTGAGCAAGTGCCTTACGCTTATGCTGCCGGCGGATGGGACGGTTTTTACCTTATCCATCATGAGGGAGGTCCAAGCGAATATACAATCAACGGGTTAGAAGTGGTGAGCGGTATCAACGGACTGCAACTCGTCAATGCTGATACCAGTAGCCTCTCCGCCTCTCTGCCTCTCTGCCACCTCACCAATAGCCGCATCCACAACCACACGGGCAATGGACTGACGGTTCGTAATATGAATGTGGAGGTCAGTAATACAGAGATTAGCAACTGTGCCGCTTATTGTGTGTATCTAATGGGCGGCACGCACACGTTTGTACATTCCACGATTGCGTCCTATTTCAATTCCACGAATGTGCGTATTCAGACCATCCCAAATAAGGGATTGAGTGCTGTCTATGTCGATAATGCAGATAGCCTGCCCAAAGTGACGGCATCTTTTATGAACTGTGTGATTGACGGAATGGGCAATCATAACCTGATGTGGGCAGATACGCTTCCGGCGGATTATGAGGGGCGTATCTTTGGCAATTACCTCAAATCCGACAATCTCCCTACTCCTCTACCCCTCTACCCCCCTACCCCCAACATCTATTGGCAGCCGGGTGACACGGCTCGCGTGTTTAAGAATACGTTTTTCGAGTATAATGTCTATACCTATTACGATTTTCACCTCGCTGAAAACTCTCCGGCTCGTGGCATAGCGGATTCGGCGGTAGCGGTTTTGTATGATACCGATCGAGAGGGTTTGCCTCGCACAGCCTCTCACGCCTCTGCCGGTTGTTACGAGAAATAACAGCAAGCAATACCAGTCGCGACGCTATTAAAATCTATCGTAAGGGACTTAGATAAAATCGGTTGAGCATATTTTTGGGGAAGCTCCTGCGGAGCAGAAATCTAACTCATGAAAGCCATCTATCTTCGAAAATGAAGGTAGGTGGTTTTTTTTATGCCACAAAGCGGACAATCTAACAAATTTTTTGTTAAAAAACACTTTTTTTTCTTGTCATGTATTGCGTATATCAAAAAAATGTTGTACCTTTGCAGCGCGAATACAGATTAGTCTTAAATCCGCACCTTATAAGGTGTAGGATTTTTGCGTATTTAACCAATAAGCACTAAATAATAAACAATAATCACTAAGCAATGAAAAAAGTATTTCTGGCACTGATCGCTATCGCTGCTGTTGCTGCCATCGCGTTAACAGGGTGTAGGGACAAAAACAACGAACCGGAACCTCAACCGGAACCACAACCGGAACCACAGGATGGTATCATTCAAGTCACCCATCAATTGGGAGAAAAAGTAACCAATCCCCTTAATCTACAATGGTGCAAGGATTCCGTATCCGCAAAGGCAACGTTGTCTTCCTTGCGTCATATCTCTGATGTTTTCTACTACATGGACTATCAAATGGACATGCAGTTAGACAATCTGCTCGCAGGCAATTATCGCACTCGTGATGCGTTTGATAAAGCATTTAACGACATGATGTTCAATCCCGGAGGAGAGGAACCTGTATATACCCCACAAAGAATCGCTTGCTCCGGATTCGTTTGCAAAAACGAACAAGGCGAATTGCTCTTGGGACGAAACTTTGATGGCGATTTTGGACCGCTTTTGATGATGTTCAACAGAACCAATGGCGCTAAGTATGTGCAAATGACTGACCCTTGTTATAACTCACTTATCTATATCAATCGGGAAACAAAGAAAGCCGATGGTATGCTGAGTAATGGAAAGGCTTCCCTTCATCGTCTGTTGCGTCAACCTCTGCTTACGATGGATGGTATGAACGAATATGGATTATGCTTTGGCGCCTTCCAATTGCCTGCATTTGATGAGGTGAATATCTTCCCAATCTGTCAGGAAGGTCATGGCGACGCAATGGGTGCTAACTTGTTCCATAATCTGATTTTGAGCAAATGCAAGACAGTTAAAGATGTGGAAGATTTTATGAGCCAGCACGACTTTGTCACCAACAACACGACGCTCAATGTCCATTGGTTGATGGCTGACGCTACCGGTGATTGGGCAATGTTTGAGTTCTGGGATAACGAACTGAATGTCTATCGTGAGGACTCGCTCTATAAAATGAGTAGTAATACCTGCACGCCAATTCCTTATGAGTGGTACAACATAGAAAACTACTATCGTTCTTGGATTCCTTATACAGCATATCCCAAACCGGGAGAAGCTACTAAGTCCAACTGGCAATCTTTCTTCTCATCAAGAATACGTGCCACTCATATGATGAATAATTATCATCCTGTTATGAGTGAGATGGAGGCATTGAAATGTTTACAAGAAGGTCGGTATAGCATAGAGGTTTATGATCATCTAACCAACTGGTCTTGTGTCTATAATCCCAAACAACGCACCATCCTCTTCTGCATACGCAACGATATGTCCAAAATCTATAAAGTGGACTTGAAGAAGGAATTATAAGGAATAAGGACTCCATATTCCAAAATTTAATCTATTAAAGTTTATGAAAAAACTAACTATTTTATTCGCCCTCCTGTCGCTGAGCGTGGGACTGTGGGCAGAGACGGTTGAGTACCGTTATCCTGTGTACAATGACCCTCAAGATGTTACCAAGGGTATTAAAGAGTGGAAAACCAAAAGTGTGGAAGCGACTGAAGTCACATCAAGTGATACCAAAGTTACTTGGAATGCAGGTTGGTATGTGGTTAAGGGCGATGTCACCCTTTCCAAAGGTGCAGTCTGCAAAGGTGCGGTCAACCTAATCCTTGCCGATGGGGCTAAACTGACGGCAACGGGAATGGGTGAACCCGATTACACTCCCGGTATCCAAGTGTCGGGTACCGGCAATACACTCAAAATCTATGGACAAACGAATCAATCCGGTCAACTGATTGCAACCGGTGGAGAGGATGCTGCCGGTATCGGTGGCGGAAAAGATGGATCCAGCACTAATATCACCATCAACGGTGGAAAGGTGACAGCAACCGGTGGAGAATATGCTGCCTGTATCGGTGGTGGAAGTAAAGGTGACGGTTCCAATATCATCATCAATGGCGGTGAGGTTACAGCAATCTGTGCATATAATAATTGTGGTGCCGGTATTGGTGGCGGAT